>JAUZPL010000120.1 GCA_030705955.1 Bacillota bacterium
ACATATTCTTTTGAAGAACATGTATTTTTCTTAAATAATGTTTTAAATAAGGATAATAAAATATACATTGCTGTTGATAACGATGAAGTTGTTGGAATAATAGCCTTTAATGAAAGTGAAATAAATCAATTATATATTCATAATGATTATCAAGGAAGAGGATTAGGAAAAAAGTTACTTGATATGGCAAAAGTCAATCCTAAAGGAAGATTAACGTTATACACATTTGAAGTTAACCACAAAGCACAGCGCTTTTATGAGAGGAATGGATTTAAGATTATCGGCAGGGGACATGAGAATGAAGAGAACCTGAATGATATTAAGTATGAATGGGTTAGATAGAACGAGTTTAAAACTCCTTAACAGGAAATATTCTAATATGGTGAAGAAGCGTACAATATTATGAATTATTATCATTGGATATTGTAAGCAAATGTACAGGGCTATATGAATTTTACGAATTAATTAAGTTGAAGAGAAAGGCTTTGAAAAAGAAAATATCTATATGTATTATTAGTATTTTTATTCTTTGCGTTTTAGTTTATGGGGAGTTTTACCTAAAAAGATTAATGCTTCTAAGGTAGTTAATTTAGTTCAAAGTAATTATAAATCAATTATAGTGAATGATAAACGAATTGAGGCTGGTACAAAAAGTCAATATCTTATAGATGACTTCGTACCCAGATTATCAAGATATACTTTAAAGAATTATAATGGCGAATTGCCTGATAATAGTTCTTATAGGATTGATATAGAAAGTAAGGATGGCTCAAAGAGTATATTATTAGATAATAAATATTTGGCAGCGAATAACAGTAAATATAAAATTATAGATGGAACAATTGATTTAGGTAAGTTTTATAATTTGATAGAATAATTCGCTTGCTGCATATCACGAATTAATGCTTACTAATAATTTCTTTCTGCGCATATCCCTAACAAAGTCCATTGTACATGCCATTTGGTGAGAACAATATATTATTAAGGCCAGACTAAGGCTGTGTTCCCAAATGGTGGTTGATGGATCTATTCGACTTATTAATTAATGCAGTTTTGAGGAGATGATAATCAAATCATTAGTAATTATTGTATCAAAAATAATTTGGTTCAAAATTACTGGGAGTTATAATTGAGAAAAATTTATAGGAGGCGAATTAATATGAAGCTGGAATTTAGAATTCCCGAAAACAGCGATATTGAAGATATTTTGACATGGAAATATGAGGGTGAATATTCTTTTTATGATAATAATATTCAAAGGGAGAAGGTAGATTTGATAAAGGGATTCATTAATTCGGGTAATGATTTTTCAATCTATAATGAACATAATGAATTGGTTGGAAGTTGTTCGTTTTTCAATATTGATGAAAATTTTTGCGTAGGGGTACAAATGAGGCCAGAACTTACTGGAAAAGGCTTTGGAGCAGAATTTGTAAATTCTGTAGTTAATTTTGGTAAAGAAAAATATGATTTAAGGTTTATTGATTTGACAGTTGCTGCATTTAATAAAAGGGCTATTAAAGTTTATGAGAAATTAGGATTTAAAGTCGTGGAAGAGTATGTAAATACAATACGAGGACTAGACTATGATTTTATTGCAATGAGGTTGGTATTTGATAATTAAAAACATTAGCAATAATATCCTAAAGTAATGATAGTTTGCAACATTCCAATATTCAGTTTCATTGTTCTGGTAAATTAATAAAATATCAGTTACAAGATTAAAAAAGAACAATAATTGCCACTACACATAACAACGTATCCCCGTTCGCTAGGGCTATTCGTAGTCAAGCTTCTGAAACAGCTACAATACATCAATCAAGCTCATAAAGGGCTGCGTAGGCAACGGGGACATAAGACGTTAGTGAACAATGTTCTTATCTGCCAATAAAATCGGTATTGAACATATTATTTCAAAAGAGTAATAATGCTGATTATTACTTTATTGCAAAGAAAAATAGGAGGAAAAATAATGTATCAAGATGCTTTTTCAACTTTTCCGATTTTAGAAACAAAAAATCTCATACTCAGAAAACTTAATGAAAGTGATGCAGAGACTATGCAAGAATATTTGCAAGATCCCCTTATTTTAAGCTTTACAGACTATCCTTCTCATTTTGAAGTTTTAGATGTGATAAAAATTTGGAATAACGAGGCTTATAATCCTAATGGAATGATCAGGTGGTGTATAGCATTGAAAGCGAATAATAGATGTATTGGCAATATATACATCTTCAATCCACATGGTGATGAAGCTTCTGGCCGCCGCATGGATATAGGATATGAGATTTCACCTCAATACAGAAATAATGGGTACGCCACAGAAGCCATAAAAAGAGTTGTATTATTCGGTTTTGAAAAAATGGGGTTAAAAAGAGTACAAGCACAAGTTATCCCTGAAAATATTGCCTCCATTAAAGTATGTGAAAAAAGTGGTTTTATAAAAGAAGGTACATTGAGAAATTATTGCCATTATCAATTCAGTAGTAAATTGAAAACGATGGTTATGATGGCATGTATACCCTCTGACCTGGGCATTGAAGATAAATTGTAAAACTTATCTGATAATATTGAACATTTCATAGTGAGACAAAAATTTTTTTGGATCAAGTTCCATACTAAATTTCCAAATATCGATGATTAGCCGCAATGTACTTTTATTTTTTCGCAAGATAACTACGAACTAATAATTATTTATATCTTATATGGAGGGGAAAATGGAAATAAGAATACTAAGTAAAGCAGATAAATATTGGGATAAAACGATTGATTTAGCTGAAAACTGTTCTTGGGGTGCGGGACCTAATTTGGGACGTAGAATGAGAAAAAATGAATTTGAAGATTTTGAATGTCCGTTTGTGGCAATTGAGGATGATAAGGTTGTGGGGTTCTGTTTAATTACCAAAACAGACTTCATTCCAGATTGTGTATATACACCTTGGATAAGCTTTGTATTTGTTGATGAGAATTACAGAGGTAATAGAATAAGCCAGAAAATGGTAGAAAATGTTTTAGAGTACGCCAAAACAAAGGAAATTGATAAGGTATATATTTCAACCGAAGAGGAAAATTTCTATGAAAAATATGGCTTTAAACAGATTGATATTTTGAAAAGCTATGCTAATACTATGGAGACGATATTTGAGTATGACTTAAAATAATATAAAAACATATCGCTGAGTTAATTCACACTCTTCTTATGATGAAGTAAAACTTAGGAAATACTTATGAACACAATCCAAGGATTGATTAATTCGCATTCTTCTGATAAACGAATTAATTTTATAAAGATTGTGTATTTTTGTTTCAGAAAAATTCATGAGCTCGGCTTGTTTATGTAGGGAATATTATCATTTAGCCAACGATTATTTATATATGGCGGGGGAGAGAAATAACATGAGAATAGAAACAAATCATTTATTAATTCGAGATTTTGAGAGGAAAGACGCAGAAAACCTCTATAGAATTGTTAGAGAAAAGAATATTCTTCGTTTTATGCCTGATTGGGCGAGAAACAGAAATTCGCCGCAAGACTATTATGGATATATTGACTGGCACCAAACTCAAAAAAATTCAACAGATATCTATAAGAACAAAAGATATGCTGTTGCATTACCTGATGCAGATGAAATGATTGGAATGGTTGGCATGGGGCTTGAAGATACATTGAATGAAGTTGAAGCAGCCTATTTTATGTCGGAAAAATATCAGAGAAAGGGATACACGGAAGAAGCAGTGAATGCTTTAGTCGATTGGTGCTTTAGTGTATCAGCTATAAAGTATCTTATATTAACTATTGATTGTGCAAATATACCTTCCTGCCGTCTTGCTGAGAAATGCGGCTTTGAATTATTCGAAAAAAGAACACCTATCGGACATAAGCAGCCAAACATGGAAAGTGACAGCTATTTCTACTATAGAAAATATAGAAATCTGCCATAAACTTTCAAAAGATTAATAATGCTGCGAAGAAGAAATTATACTTACAATGAGCAGGGGGATATCTGTGGAAGAGCAAAATATAGCATTTAAAACAAATCAAGGCTGCTTTACTTATAGAGCGGCAGCAATCATTATTAAAGATGATAAATTACTTTTGGTAAAGCATGAAGATTATCAGTGCTATTACACTATTGGCGGAAAGGTTAGAATAAATGAGACCTCTGAGGAAGCCGTTATCCGTGAGGCTTATGAGGAAACAGGGATCGAATTTCAAATTGATAGACTATTATTTATCCAGGAACGACTTTTTGAAATGACCGGAGAAAATCATCATGAAATTGGTTTTTACTTCTTGATGAAAGAAAATACCAATATAGATCTCTACTGTAGAAAATTCACAGACCAAGGCACAAAAGAAACTTTGCATTGGCTGCCTATCGAAAGCATAGATAAAACTTATCTTATCCCGGAGTTTTTAAAAACTAAATTATTATTCAATAAAATCGGTATTGAACATATTATTTCAAAAGATTAATAATGCTGATTATTCTTTTATTGCAAAGAAAAGAGGAGGTGTATGTTGTGAATTGTGAGTTGAAAAAGTTGTCCCCAGATGATTGTAGAGATATATACGATATGCTACAGGAACTTCCGAAGGATGAAAATGGGTGCACTTCATCTTTTGTCCCTCATGTTTTCATAATATTGTAGATTTTTGAGCTTTAAGGGACTCCTCCAAGGTTGTGAAAACAGTGGTAGAGACAGGGGGGCGGCAACTACAACCAGTATATTCTAATCTGTCTGGGTATATTGTAATTATATGGTATAATATAGTTGATATATTGAGTTATCTTTGTAGATTATTATTTATCAGTAAGGAGAGGGATGGGTATGCGTAACTTTACAAAATTAGCATGCATAACACTTATTGGCATGCTATGTATACTTATGATAAGCGGATGTACCAAAAGTACACAAATATCTTCTTCTGCAGCAAATGAAAGTAGTGAAGAGGATAAATATGCCATGTTAAAATCAGATGTATGGAATTCGATACCTGAAAATATAAAAGAGTCGCTCAGCGGTGATTGGAAGACTGCAATTGTCAGTAATGAGGAGTTGAAGGGAGAGTTTTTGGAATACTTAACGCACTTTCCGGAATGGGAAAACGCGGATAAAAAAATAACCACTTCTGATGTTTACAAAGTTCTGCAAGTTACATTTCGGGCTGCTAGCAATAGTATGCTTGGAGACCTTAGGGTATATGTTGACCCGGATTCAAAAAAGATTATAGGATTTGGACCAAGGGCTTAGTCATTAATCAGTAGGGGGATCATGCATGAAAACGCTTATTTGGAGGAAGGAAATGAACAGATTAACATTAGTTTTACCAACGCTGGAGCATAAAGAGATGATTTTGGACTATAAAAAAGAGTTTATTGAAAATGGAGATAGTATGGATGGTACTGCAGGATTAAGAAATGCTGAAACATTTGAAGAATGGTATAGTGCAATTTGCGATAATTCAAAAGAAGATACCGTGAGGGAAGGTCTTGTTCCTGCAACTACATATATGGCTATTTCTAAGGATGATGGTGGTTTAATCGGCATGATTGATATTAGACATTATCTAAATGATCATTTATTTAAATTTGGTGGGCATATAGGTTATAGTATTAGAAAATCAGAAAGAAGAAAAGGATATGCAACCGAAATGTTAGGATTAGCCTTAATTGAATGTGCAAAACTGGATATAAAAAATGTTTTAATTACCTGCGATAAAAATAATACTGCTTCTGCAAAGACCATTATAAAAAATGGCGGCATATTGGAAAATGAAGTTCCCGAAGGAAATAGGATTACACAAAGATATTGGATAAGCAATTAAAAAGATTCGGGATACGTTATGAAGGAGAAGGATATTAAACTAAAAAACTTAAAATTTTATTTTAGGGGGAACTTTTAGTGAGTAAACAAGACATCTTAACTGTTGAGGATGTATTTTGCATGTTGGATTCCAAACTGGCCGACCAAGCAAAACAATGGGATAACTTCTATTCAGAAAGATGGGCCAAAGCTCCATTTATAATACATCCTGAATTACCAGATGAAAACATAAAGGAGTATTTTTCAAGTGGATTAATTACTCCAAAGACTGTCCTTGAACTTGGATGTGGTGAAGGTAGGAATGCGGTTTATATGGCAAGACAAGGCTGTGAGGTAACAGCAGTAGATCTATCTGAAGCAGCTATTGATAATGCTAAGACATTTTCAAAAAACAGTAATTGTAATGTTAATTTTATTTGTGCATCTATTTTCGAATTAGGTAATAAAACATACGATTTTGTCTATGATAGTGGTTGTTTTCATCATTTGCCTCCTCACAGAAGAATAACATATGTAGAACTCTTAAGAAGAACGCTTAATCAAGGTGGCTATTTTGGACTAACATGTTTTGCATGGGGCGATAAATGTGCAGATGAAGTCACCGATTGGGAGTATTATGAGAAGCGACGTGTTGGAGTTGCTTTTACCAAGGAAAAACTTGAGCAAATATTTTGTGAAGACTTTGAAGTTGTTGAGATGAGAAAATATAAAGATGGTAAAGAAGGTACCTTGCAAGGGTTAGGCTTTATGTGGACAGCTCTATTTAAAAAGAAATAGCCTTATATTGGTGAACAACCTTCTTATCTTGCGACGCAAGAGTAAAGTATTTCGCGATGTAAAGATCATTTATATTTTGTTTGGGAGGGGATGTCATGGAGTTTAGAAAAATTTTTGACAGTATGCCGGAACAATTTGACAAATGGAGACCCCGTTACTGTGAGGAAGTTTTTTTTGATGTTATTCAATATGCAAAACTTGATACGGATAAAACAGTACTTGAAATCGGTCCTGGAACAGGACAAGCCACTGAACCTATTTTAATAACAGGTTGTCCGTATATGGCGATTGAACTTGGAGAACATCTTGCAGAATATACGAAGAAAAAGTTTAATTCATATAACAATTTTCATATTGTAAATGCAGACTTTGAAACGTATGACTTTGGACAACAAAAATTTGATTTGGTATATTCTGCTGCGACGATTCAATGGATACCAGAAGAAGTCGGCTTCCCAAAAGTTTATAATCTGTTGAAAAGTGGCGGCACATTTGCAATGATGATGACTCGAACAGATTATAAAACTCCTAACGAAGACTTGTATGCAAAAATAGAAGAGGTATATAGCAAGTATTTTTATCCTGACGTTAAGTATACTTGTAGTTTGGCTTACAGTAATGTTGATAAGCATGGCTTTGTTGATTTTGAATGTCGAAATTATCAGAAAACAAGACAATTTAATGCAGATGAATTTGTATTGTACATAGGTACGCATTGCGACCATATTGCGTTAAAAGAGCCATATAGAACTAATTTTTTTGAGGGGATAAGAACTGCTATCTTAGATGCAGGTAATAAAATAACACTTAATGACACTATAATTTTGTATTTAACTAAAAAGCCTTAACTGCCTGTTATTTATATTAGGAGGGGAAACGAAATGCTTAATGAAGAATTACGAAATTTCAAAAATGGTATTAAAAACCCAAACATAGTAATGCTTTATAAACTTAAATGGGCGCAATTAGAAAGACATATTGAAACTAAAAACTTGAAAATTCTCGATTTTGGGAGCGGTTTTGGGACTACAGCAAATTATTTGGCAAAAAATAACGAAGTTATTGCAATTGACCCCAACGCTGATATGGTTGAAGAACGTGAATGCGAAAATAAGTACACACAGATAATCGGGAAATTTGAAAAGTTGAATGATTTCGGCGACGATACTTTTGATGTTATTGTATGCCATAATGTATTGGAGTTCGCCTCGGAACGAGCTGAAATTGTGAAAGAATTTTCACGTATACTTAAAAGTGGTGGAGTTTTATCTATAGTAAAAAATAATAATGACGGTAGAATTATATCTAAAGCTGTTGCCAATGATATAGATGGGGCTGTTAATTTGCTTGAAGGTGGACACATTTCAAACACTTTTGGCACAGTGCATGTGTACAATCCCGAAGAGTTAACAAAGTGGGGTTGTAATCTTAAAATCGAAAAAATATTAAGCCTACAGACGTTTTATGGTTTGCAGAGTGACTGGAATAAAAAACTTGAGCCACAATGGATGGATAAAATGTTTGATATTGAAATGAAAGTATCAGATTTAGAGCCATACAAAAGCGTTTCGCTTTTTAATCACG
>JAUZPL010000121.1 GCA_030705955.1 Bacillota bacterium
ATTCCATTGGTTCAATGGAAGAAACATTTTTTATTCCTAAAAATGATTTCTCGTTTTTAATTTCAACATCAACAGAATAAACTAGCTGGACATTATTTTTTTCCCTTGCATCGATCGATTTCTTAGAAATACAAAAAGACATTATTTTTTCCTGTTTGACCCTTAGTATTTTCTGGATCTTTTGAGCTAAAAGTTCATTTTCTTTACTTGGATCAAAATCAGCACGAAGCTTAATATTACTTATTCTTAACATGTTATATTCCATCCTAAATTTATTTATTTTTAAAGCCTTTATCGTTCTTATTTCTTACTCAACCGAACGACACACTCCACGTGGCTTGAGTGGTGATGGTAGATGTTTAGATAATGTAGTTGTGATTACCTTAGCCTAGTTTTTCCGTACTTCCTTATTTTAAAAAGTCAAGGATTTATTTATTTGCTAGAAAAAAATCATTGACTTTGATCCCTTCAAATCCATGCATTTCACTAATATTACCAAGCTATATAGTAAAATCATTATGTTGGAACTTATCAATATTCAAACCACTTACTTCTTGTTTATACAAATTGCTTTACCACCAATTCCATACATTTTTTTGGGTAATGGCATTCTCTAAATCGAACATTAGGCCCATTTCTGCCTTGCACTGTAGTTCCGCCTCAATCAATTTGCCTGATTTTCAAAAAACAACCTTATCCGAGATTAGGATAAGGCTGTTCTAATTCAAAGTAAAACTTAAAACTACCTTTGCAATCTCTTCACAATGCCCAGAGTGAATGTGGCAACACATAGGGGTGTTGGTGAATATAATGACTGTTGCTCAACAGCACAAATGTGAAAAATTGGACTCGGATTATGCTTTAATAAGAATTTTTTATTTAAAGTTATGGCTATTTATTCTCTCCTGGAAATAAAATTGCACTAATAACAATATCATTATTAACTTGTTTAAAATAGATCTGGAATTTCTTTATAACAATTCTTGAAATTCCTCGGTATAGGCTTTTCCAATAAGAGAATTTTTTAATAAATCCTCTGTTTCTAATACAAGTTAAGAAATAAAATCAAGAGTTTCTTCTGGTGTAAATCTTGAACTTCTAAATTCAATAAGTTTCTCTCTCACAGCAGGGGTCCATATTACATTACGGGTTCCTATTACCTGAAATCCTTTTCCGAAAGTGACTTTAAAAGGTCTGAGGTGGTAATTCCAAAACCTTGCTTGTATTGTTCTTCACTTTCTTTAAACATAAATTCAAGCTGTGGATTTTTCTTTACATCCGCCTTTATCGATTGGTCCTCCTCCTCTTGAAGAACAAGAGTAAATCTGCCTTTACCCGGAATAGAAAATTGAACAACGGAATTTTCACTATCCATATTATTAATGTACTTCATGAGTTCCTCCGAAGATAAAACCTTATTCATCTTATCACCGCCGATTAAGGTATATTTAATCACATAATACCACATACCAAAAATTCGAGAAATAATCAGAGACATTTATAACTTACTTTTCTTCTTCATTATTAACATTTTCCGAAACAGCAGCAATGATTGTAGATATGACCAACAACATGGTTCACCCCAATCAAAACAATTTTTAAAACATAGGGACTGTCCCCATGTTTTATTATCAAAATGGTAATTCCTCCTCATCAATAGAAAAAATCGGCTTTTCTTGCTTTTTGGGTTTTCTTTTTAATTCTTCACTGAGAGCAGGCTTGACTGTTAGGACCCTATCGAACTTCTCTTCATATAGATCACGAATCCATACCTTTACAGGTGCTTTCCATTGCTGATTAGACGTAGGGATATTTTTAATTAAGCTCTTTGGTGTCATCCCCAAATCCTTGGCCATTTGTACATCAACCTCATTTAAATGACATCGTTTTTTAGCCTCTTCCCAAGTTTGTGAATTCCTTTTTGTTGCCATCACTATATCCACCTTTTTACCATTCTATAATTTCCGGGTATTCAGTTGATGCTCTCAATTCTTTCATGTGGTATTTATATTTTTACTATCTCTAACACGGCTTCTTTTACTTCTTGATACACTCGACCTTTCTCTGCTAGCCGCTTTGCCATAATACTTTTTTTACTACCAAAAAAGAGTCCATTACTAGACCCATTTTACAGCATTATTTTTTTGAACCTTTTAACCTAAAATTCTTTTCATTTATACCTATTTCATGAAGAAAAAGGATGGTGTGGTTTCTGTGAAAAATTGGATATTTTATAAAGAAATATTTGTGAGACCAATTCAGCTTATCTATTGTTGTTAGTTGGAAACAGCCAATCAGTGCTAGCAAGATGATCTATATTTCTGGCTCTTCGCTATTTAGTGTGGAAAAATAAGTATTCTAGGCATATCTCAACCTTAATGAGTTCCAGCCCTTCTTAGCTTTTGATAGTGTTTCATTTCAGGGATAGCCCGTCAAGGAGAGCACTTGACTGCCTATCCCTGAAATGAATTTTGGTCTGTAAGCTAAGAAGGACTTACCCTAATCGATATGGCTCGACTCGGATTCTTAACTTGTTTGCTATTGCATAGATCATTGCGATAAAGTTTTTAGTTGTTCGATAGCCTCTCGCTTTTCGCTTCGCGGCTTGAACTAAGCTGTTTATTCCTTCTAGAAGACCATTGGTCATTTTAGATTCAAACCATCTTAAAATCCCTTTTTCATGTTTTTTTATGGTTTGGGCAACTTTTATGATGGGTTCTAATTGTGATCGGATTGCCCAGTTATACCATTCATTGAAATAAAATGGGGCAAATAGATTTGATTTAGTCCACATGTTTTGAAGAGATAGCTTGATACGGTAGGCTCTAGCTGTTTTTAAGTTTGTATCTTTTAGTTTTAACACGGATTCATGTTGTTCAGCTGTTAGGTTTTTTTGATTCTTTAACCATAAAAAACGCGTTTTTTTTAGTCCTGGCTGCTCATTTTGTTCTTGCCGACGAACTTGATCTAAAGCTTCATTCACTAATTTCATCACATGAAATTTATCAAAGGTGATATGTGCATTGGGAAATTCATCCTCAACACCTTTAATGAAAGCAGGAGACATATCACTACAGATTTCTTTTATGTTTTCGGGATTGATTTCCTTTTCTTGAAGGAAGTCAGAAAATGTTCTTAAACCATGAGATCCTTTACCTTCTGTCGCAAACATTACCGTTTTAGTGTCAATATCAACGAAAAGGGTAACGTATTCGTGCCCTCGACGGCTCGATGTTTCATCAATTGCCATTCTTGATGTTGTAGAAAAATCCAGTTGATTCATGGCACGATCAACATAATAGTGAAACACACGCCACAATCGAGTGTCGTGTTCACCTACTTTTCGAGCTACGGCGGCTACAGGCATCTCTTTCATAAGTTCCATCACTTCAGCCTCGAAAAACCAGGTAAATCCGGAGGATTGACGTGACCATTCCACTAGAACGGTTCTGATCTTTCCACATAGTTCACATTTAACACGAGGATGTCTTGCGTGAAGATAAGTTGTGTATTGCCAAAAGTTTAAATGCCGCCAGGTTCTGTTATCATCAACTATGTCATGCACTTTGGCGTGGGAATCACCACAATGAGGACACGTAAATGTCGCACCCCGTTTAAAGTCTAGATACACGTTCAGAATTTGCTCATTTTGATTTAATTCATAGTCAATAACATACCATGGATCATCAATTTTTAAGGCCTTTTGAAATACATTAAATTCTTGATTAAACTCTACCATATGGAGCCACCTCGGTTAATAAAATGGAATATTATTATCCAGTATGGGCACCACTATGAATCTTTAAACCAATACTATTTAGCGAGGAAGCAAGATTTTGTTATAGATGGCAGGAGATTATTTTGACTTTACAATTTTAATAATAGCTGGGACACGCACTCCACATGGCTTGAGTGTTGGTCGCAGACATACTGATGTAGTGGTGTTTACCTTACAAAATTTTAGTAGTATCTGTTTTGAAAAATTGAGATAATTTGTTGACAAAATATCATAAATTATAAGTTTTAAACTTTTTCCTTTTTATACAAGATAATCAAATCATTCAGTGAGATATGGATACCAACCTTCGTTAATAAATCTTTTCGTTCTCCGTACATTTTTTTCAACATAATTTCAAACCCTTGTCCTAAATGTATTTGTTTATGACAATTACAGCACAAAGAAACAATATTCTCTTCCACATCCAATGAAACATTAAAATCACCTTGATATGACATAGGTATCAAATGATGTGGCTCAGTGTAATTTAATTCTGAATTTCTTCTAGTAAATGTAGGGTGGTTGTTATCAATTTCACACATATAATTTGCATGTCTTAAAGCATTTTTAGATACTTTATGGCTTCTTGGATATAAAAGTTTATTCAGTATGGAAACAGGCTGTCTTTTCTTTTTTGACACACCCATGTACTCAAAAGGGGGTGTACTTGAGGAAATGCAACTCTCCTCAATATTCATTATTAGTTCTTCATCTGTATAGCTATCCTCTTGAAAAATTTTCAATTCCTCAATTGCTTGTACAAGTTCTTCCCTTATTGTCCAAATCCATTTTTTTGATTTTGCACCAATCATTTTGCTCTTCATAACTACAATAAATCTAGTACCAGGGGCAATATTACCTATTCCCTTAACTTCAAATCGCCCTAGTTCTTTTTGTACTCTTCCTGCCAAACCATTAATAACACCGTTAGCGCTCATACTATGCTCGTTATACTTTTTTCCTATATCGCTACATGTAGCGGAATGTCCAGGCTCAATGTACCATTTTTTTAAAGCCTCTTTACTTTTATCATCGAACACGTTGGGATTGTTTAGTAATTCCTTCCACTCTTCAACAGTTATATCAATGTCACAAGAATACTCATTATCAATAATCTCGCAAATTTTTTCAATCACACAACCATTCCTATTCATTGGTATTGGAATGTTTTCATTCCCCTTTTAATATTTTCAGAAGCTCATCTGTTAACCCAAATTTGTCTTCTTCAAAGCTATATATCTCTTTATCTAATAACAAAAATAACGCCACTATTATATTTTAGTCTCACTTGATTTCTTCCATTTTTACACTTTAGCTTCAAGACAATAATTATTTTAAATCTCATAAAAAAAGAAGTACGAACTTTTTACAATGACGTATTTTGAGTGGTGATGGCAGATATATCATGAAATGATGTAGTGTTTACCCAAAAGAAATTCCGAACGAAATTATCAGAAGATTAGATGTATAAAAATTTACTGTTCATATTTAACTTACGTTTGGTTCACTGTAATTTTCCTAATGAGGTTTGATATATACATAATTACTTTTCAAATACAGAAAAAGAGACACTTTTCAGTTCAACTCACTGTGTCTCTTAGCTTTTGATACTTTTTCTATATGAATGTTTCTTAATTTCTTGTACTACTTCATTAAATTGAATTTCGCCTGTTACAAAATTTACTGTAAGATCAGCTGCTCTACTTTCATTCATTACACATACATGACCATTAATAAAAAGGAAGTATGTCATGCAAGCAAATGCAGTTCTTTTGTTGGCATTATGAAATACATGATTTTTTGCAATCGATTCAAAAAGTGCCACAGCTTTTTCAAAAATATCTTCATATAAGGATTTTCCAAACATTGTTGCTAATGGTCTATTAATGGCGCTGTCAAGTAAATGTGGCTCTTTTACTCCAATTAATTCTCCTTTACTATAGGTTTCAATCATGGTCTTATTAATGCTTGTTGCGATTTTTGCGGTAATATATCTCATTATCGATCAACCAACTCTTTAAAAGTCTTATCGTATAAACGCTTAATTACATCTAATGCATCTTGATCTAATTCTTTTTCAAATTTATCTGTTTCCTCTTCTTGATTTTTTACAAATTCTTTTTCTTCTTTCATAAATCATCCCTCCCCAATCAGGTCTACTTTATCGCTATTGTACCATATACCCCACATTTAAAAAATTTGCTATTATAATGTTCGCGCATTGTTTTAAAAATCAATCAAATCATCCAGCATTATCATTATTCATACTAACTATCTACAATTTATTTATTTTTTTCTTTAAGTTTTAAAGTTTTCCAATGATTTTTAATCATTTTTTGTAAAGTAGCAATAACTATGCAAAAACCGAACCCTGCATTTTTAAGAACAAAACCATCGTTATCAAATATTCTAGGATCCAGTACGTTATTTCCTAATGGATGAGTTAAATCTAATTCTCCATGTACAAACCTACTTCTTAAATCATAAAAGTCTCTAATTTTCTTTTTAAAACACCCCCTACCATTTTCAGGTAATCCTAAAAATCGGGAAACTCTATCTACCAACAACCTTGTTATTTGAGATTTTGGAGTACCATAGAGCGCTTCTAATGCAATTGCGTTCCATATTAATTGATTCGGATTAATACTTGTCCCTTTACAAATTGTCAAAATAGAAAATAAAGCCCTTTCTATACAGTTTTCAGCAATTTGCCTATATCCCAAATTTAAACCCTTTATCCAGTTCCAAGTTTTATTTAGCTCTATTCTTTCGATCAATGGCCAACCCTCTTTAATACTATCAATCCAAGCACTTTCAAAGTCTGATGATGAAAAACTGTATATATCTAAATCACCTTTGGATTTCAGCTCATAACTAAAAGCACTAAATGAACCTGGTGTACTTAGATTCATAGCAAGAAAAATTTGCATAAATATATTTTCAATGTAATAGAATAATATTCTCTTTCCTCTTTCATTCATTAAATCTAACTCATAATTTTCAATATTAATCTGACAACTTAACTCTATATGCTCATGTTCACCTATCTCCCTTATATACTCTTCTGGCACTATTCCATTAAAATAATCTTCAATAGTATAAAAATTAATTAATTTTCCCTTTATTTTAGAAATATAGTTATCTTCCCAATCAATATTAAGTGTGGCTAAACCTATTTCTGTTTCAAAAGTAATGTTTGATAGAACGTTTGGCACTTCTCCCCAAACTTTCAAAAATTCCTTATTCAAATATTTAAAGTCACCATGATCTCTATAAAATATTGGGAGTGTTAATTTATATCTTCTACTAAACATTTTCTTTCTCCTTTTACAAAAAAATAAAAAAAGGCCCCGAATTCGCAAAAAAATTTTATGCGAAATCAGGGGTGAAATAACAAGTTCTTACTTTTAAGGTTACGATATAAAATCCAGTTTCAAGACCACTTTCACATGGGTTGGGTATTGATGGCAGACTTATTTTAATATTAACTGCGATACACACTCCACATGTGTCGTATGCGGAAACATATCTACCGGCTGAACCTCCACCGTTTTATATCCCCCATCTTCTAGTATCCTTAAATCCCTTGCTAATGTCGCTGGATTACAGGAAACATATACAACCTTCTTTGGTTTCATTTCGATAATAGTTTGCAGGAGGGCTTCGTCACAGCCTTTGCGCGGTGGGTCAACAACTAGGACATCTGCTGTGTTCCCTTCCTCATACCACTTTGGAATAACGACCTCTGCTTCTCCTGCTGCAAATTCAGCATTGATAATTCCATTTAGTTCAGCGTTTCGGTTTGCATCCTCAATGGCTTCTGAAACAATTTCTACTCCAAAAACCTTTCGTGCTTTTTGCGCTAAAAATAACGAAATGGTCCCGATCCCACAATATGCATCAATAACGGTTTCCTCTCCGCTCAATTCGGCATACTCAAGTGCCTTTTCATAAAGTACCTTAGTTTGATCAGGGTTCACCTGGTAAAAGGACAAGGCTGAAATCGCAAATTTTACGCTTCCGATATAATCATAAATAGCTTCATTTCCCCACAAAGTCGACGTTTTTTCACCTAGTATGACATTCGTTCGTTTCGAATTGACGTTATGGACGATTGATTTCACCTTTGGAAGTCGGGCTACAATTTGCTCCACCAGCTGATTTTTTTGTGGAATCTCCGCTGTCCTTGTGATAATCACAACCATAAGCTCCCCCGTTTGCTTTCCATACCGGGCCATGATATGGCGGAGTACTCCTTTATGGGACTCTTCGTGATAGGC
>JAUZPL010000122.1 GCA_030705955.1 Bacillota bacterium
AAAAATGATTATATGAATAAACAGCCAAACTTAAGTGAATTTTCTCGTCCTTCAATTCCTTCAGGCAGCGATTCATTTCCTGTGGGCATTCAAGCTGTTGCAAACAAGAATTTAAATTTGTATGTTCAGAAGGGAAATAAAACTACGATTGCCAATACAATCAACAAAGGCTCATATTTCTCCTTACTTGAAAAGACAAACGATTTCTGGGTTAAGGTAATGGTGGGAACCAATGTCTATTGGACAGATGATATTCAATTCGATAAGTATAAGGACTACCTTTCAGTTCAAAATTTAGGCAGAGTGAATTCAGATGGATTAAATGTACGTCCTGATCCGTCAACTGGAAATTCTCCAATCGCTGTTTTGAAAAACAACCAATATGTCCAAATATTGTTAGATCAAAGTGGGAAATTGATTATGGATAACTATAAAAACTGGTATAACGTACAATTACCAAATGGCTTAACTGGATGGGTAAGCTCCCAATATATTTCACTTGAACTCAAATAAAAAATATTTCAGGCTTATTTAGGCACACAATATGTGGGACCTAAATAGGCCTTTTTCATAAATAATCATTTTATGATAAAAATGTTACTAAAATGTTTTTTTTGTAATCTTCCTGATTTGGTATTCTCATGGAAGTAATGAAAAATTCAATTGAAATTTAATATTCATAGTCTTATAATGAGTTGTAACGTTAATTTTATGTAGACAACTTATTTTTTATGAATAGATTCCTGACTTTTTCTGCTTATAAAGGAGGAAACACCTATATGAAAAAGGTACTAACATATGGAACATATGATCTACTACATTTTGGACATATTAATCTATTACAACGTGCAAAAGATCTAGGAGATTACTTGATTGTTGGTCTCTCAACTGATGAATTTAATAAAGGTAAAAATAAAAAAGCATACCACAGCTTTGAAAACAGAAAAATGATTTTAGAGTCCATTCGTTATGTTGACGAAGTGATTCCTGAAAATACTTGGGATCAAAAAATTAAAGATGTCATCGAAAATGATATTGATATTTTTGTCATGGGCGATGATTGGGAAGGTAAATTTGATTTCCTCAAAGAGTTTTGCGAAGTAATTTATTTACCAAGAACAGTAGGCATTTCCACTTCAAAAATTAAAAATGATTTAACATTGGTGAAATAATGGTTAGGGAAATCGCTATTTCCCTATACCTTTTAGCCTTTAAGTGTATCTTTTTATTTTTTAAGCTGTTTCCACTTAAAGACAAAGTGACCTTTGTCATTAGTTTTGGTGATAATAGCAAATACGTTTTTGAGGAAATGCAACGTCAACCCATTAAACATGATGTTGTTTTTTTATGTACAGGGAAAAGTATTGCAACTTTTAATGATTATGAATATGTTACCCGAATTCCCTTTGAGACATTCAATGTTTTTATGTGGATGAAGGGTATTTTTCATTTAGCTACTTCCCGAAAGATTATGGTGGATAATTATTTTGGCTTTTTGGCTGCTATTGACTTTAAAGAAGAGGTCAAATGTTTTCAATTATGGCATGCATCTGGAGCCATTAAAAAATTTGGTCTTGAAGATGGAACGGTTAAAAATAGAAGTGTGAAGGCGAGAGAGCGCTTTTTACGTGTCTACGACAAGTTTGACAAAGTAATTGTTGGATCAGATACCATGGCTACTATTTTTCTGAAGGCTTTTAATCTTAAAAGTGACCGTATTTTAAAGACAGGAATCCCAAGAACAGACTTTTTTTTCGATGAGAAGAAGAAACAAAAGATCTTAGAAAGCCTTACGCTTGAAAATCCACTTTTAGGGAAAAAAAAGGTTCTTTTATATGCTCCAACCTATCGTGATAATGAATTAGACCAATTTCAACTTCAATTAGATCTTAAAAAGATGAACCAGGAACTTGGCGATCAATATATTTTAATGTTGCGTTTACATCCGGCTATTAGAAAATCAGTTGATGTATCTAAAATGTATCCGGGTTTTGCTTTTGATTATTCATCTAACCAATATCAGATTAACGATTTGCTTTTGGCTGCTGATTATTTGATTACAGATTATTCGTCGATTCCTTTTGAATTCTCTTTGTTAAGAAAACCAATGATCTTTTTTACGTATGATTTTGAGCAATATAAAAGAGATCGTGGAATTCTTGAAGAAAGCTTCCCAGGACCTGTTGCAAATGATACAAACACCATTATTCATTTATTAAAAGAGGATCGCTTTGATTTAAATGTCGTGGACCAGTATGCGAAAAAATGGAATAAATATTCGAATGGCCAATCAAGCAGAAATTTAGTTCATTATATGTTTGAAGGTGCCATTCCAAAGGTTTTGGAGCAAAGGGCATTATAATAAAAGTAAATGTTTGATATTACAGGCAAGCTGTTTTTACCATATGTTCCATTACAATCTTGTTTAAAGCTTGTGATTTATGATGCTCATTTTGGAATATTACTGTATAATGAACAAGGCTACTATGTTTAGGAAGGATAATTCTTGATGAAGTCAATGATTACAATTATAAAGGAACAATTTCGTTCCATTTATCTTATTTTAAGACTCTCTGCATTTGAAATGAAAAGCGCCAACACGAATAATTACTTAGGAAGAGTATGGGAAGTATTAAATCCTTTGATTTCGCTCGGTATTTATTACTTTATCTTTGGTGTAGGGGTCCGCGGTGGACGGTCCATTATAATGGAAAATGGGCAAAGTGTATCCTTTTTTAGCTGGCTTATTACCGGTATGTCTTTTTGGTTTTTTGCTAACCCGTCCATTGGAAACTCATCTCGTTCCATTTATTCAAGAATCGGACTGATCTCTAAAATGAGTTTCCCAATGAGTGTGATTCCTTCATATGTCATAATGGCAAACTTCTATTCACATCTTATGTTAGTTACGGTTGTAACCATCTATTTACAATTTACCGGATTTCCGTTAACTATTAAATTCCTGCAGATTCCTTATTTTATGATAAGCGCGTTGGCATTTTTGTTTTCTCTTTCTCTTATTACGTCAACACTTTCAACAATCGTAAGAGATTTTCAACAAATTGTTTATTCGATTCTAAAGATGTTACTTTATTTAACTCCGCTCCTTTGGCATACAAATAAACTGGTTATGAGTGGAGTAGACTTAACTTTCGTGTTAAAGCTTAACCCATTAACCTATTTGGCTGAAGGATACAGATCAGCATTGTTGGGAACAACATGGTATGAGTATGCACATCCTTATTACACCATGTATTTTTGGGGATTAGTATTAATCTTGTTCTTTATTGGTTCCATTCTACACCTTAAATTTAGGGACCGTTTTGTCGATTATTTGTAAAGTTGAGGTGGTTTCTAATGAATGAAACAGTGATTGTAAAAGATGTATTTAAAAAGTATAAGATGCATACAAAACCATCTGAAAAGCTTCTTGATATTATTTTACCTGGAGGGTATGGAGAAGACTTTTTTGCTCTGCAAAATGTCTCTTTTACAGCGGGTAAAGGTGATGTAGTTGGTCTCGTAGGGGTAAATGGATCTGGGAAATCAACTCTTTCTAATATTATTGCAGGGGTCATTCCACCAACAAGCGGTTCTGTCACAACCATTGGGAAAACTTCGGTTATTGCCATTTCATCAGGCCTTGATAATAATTTGACGGGAAGAGAAAATATTGAATTAAAATGTTTAATGCTTGGTTTTAAAAAGAAGGAAATTCTCGAAATGGAACCGGAAATTATTGATTTTGCTGATATAGGGAAATTTATCGATCAACCAGTAAAAAAATATTCAAGCGGTATGAAATCACGGCTTGGTTTTGCCATTTCTGTAACTGTTGATCCTGATATTCTCATCATTGACGAAGCATTGTCCGTAGGGGACCAAACCTTTGCTCAAAAGTCTCAAAATAAGATGTTTGAGTTTAGGGAAAAGGGAAAAACCATTTTCTTTGTCAGCCACTCAATGGCACAGGTAAAGGAATTTTGTAAAACAGCGATCTGGCTTGAGTATGGAGAAATAAAAGGCTACGGATTATGTGATGATGTCATTCCAGAATACGAAGAATTTTTGAAATTCTATAAATCAATGAGCAAAGAAGAGCAGAAAATATACCGCGAGAAGGTTATGCAGAAGCAAAGCGGTTTACTTGTGAATAACTTTTAAAAACCTAAAATAGTCCTCTATTTTAGGTTTTTTTTTTGAAATAATGCAGTGGTTGAATAGTTATTTTTATTTGTATGGAGATACTTAAGAGAGAAGCGATAAATTTAAAGATAGGGGAGTAGGATCTAATGGATACGGCTAAAGGAAATAGCAAATTTATGTTTATTGGCTTTAGCTATATTCTTCTTCAACCCTTTTTGGATTTATTGACATCCTTGTCCCTTCATCTGTTTGAAAAAGATTTAACCATAAGTCTGTTAACTCGGATGATCTTTCTGATTTTTGCTGGTATTTATTTATTGTTCTTCTCCCGTTTATATCAAAAGAATGTTTTTCTATACTTTGGTATATTATTCATTTTTTTTGTGATTCAACTAATGATTAATCATTCCTATAAACCCACTTTTCACTTGTTTGAAGAACTAAAGTATATGGTAAAGCTCATTTATTTTGTTGTTGTGCTTATTTTTTACTATGTACTATTTAAACAAATCCCACCTTATCAAAATAAAACCATCCATTATTTAGTCTATGCCAGTACCATCATAGGTCTTATCATGCTTGTTTCGGGGATGACTGGAACTGCTTTTTCAAGCTATGAAGGTGGAAAGGAAGGGAATGTCGGATGGTTTTATGCAGGGAATGAATTGGGTGCCATTCTTGCTATGAGTTTTCCAATCGTTGTCCTTTCAGCTCTTTTGAAATCGAGAAAATTTTGGATTTCGGCAGCTTTACTCATCTATTCGTTACTGGCATTAGGGACAAAAGTGGGGTATGGAGCTATTGTCATGGTTCTTGTGATTGCATTGATCATGTCAACATATAACCACTTTCTTCACAAAAAGAATTGGGGATCCATCGTTATTCTTGTGTTATTTCTTATATGTACAATTGCTTATACTCCTTTTTCGCCGCTTGCCCATAATTTGAATATACATTTGTCTTGGCTTGGGGTGGGAAACCAAACAAATAAAATAGAACATGTTACGAATGAACAGGTGGAAAATTTAGTCTATAGCGGTCGGGAAAAGTTCCTATCAGACCAAAAGCAATTTTACCTGGCTGCCCCACTTAGCCAAAAGCTGTTTGGAATGGGGTATGGCGGCAATTATCAAAAAAATGCCAAGCTCATTGAAATGGACTTTTATGATGTGTTTTTTTCCTTTGGAATGATTGGAGTAGTCTTGTATTTTATTCCGATTGTGTTTCTAGTGATAAGACTGTTTAATGTGGCAGGTATGAATCTATTCCGATATATAAATACACAGAATGCGCTAATGATAACTGGAATAATTCTTGGGTTTGGGATTTCGTTTACAGCAGGGCATGTTTTAACGGCACCAGCCGTAAGTATTTATTTGGCGCTGTTGCTATCGTATTTTGTAGTTAATTTGGAGCAAATGGATGAAATGAAAAAAGTCTAGAAAGCAGGATGCAGGATGCCAAAATTAAGAGTAATATTCATCCAATCTATTTTGTCATCATTGTCAACGATAGTTGCATTATCAAGTACGGAAATGATCTATCGTGGTGGCCCTGCTTCTTTTCTTCGTTGGATGTGGCAGTATCCATCAAATGCAGTTTATTTATTTTTCTTGCTATTTTTATTCTTTTTAAGTCTTTTGTTATTTAATTATAAAGGCTTTTTTATTGGAACGGTTTTGACGATTTTACTGTTTAGTTTTCTTGCTTTTGCTGGTTTTACAAAGGAAAAGCTAAGAGGGGATCCGATATTACCGGCAGATATAGAAATGGCTGGGGAAGCAAAAAATATGCTTCAATTTTTTTCAAAATTATCCTCAACAACTATTTTAATCATTCTTCTTGTGATAATTGCTATTTTGGGTACAATTGTATTTTTTTATCGAAGGATTGAAAACCATAAAGGGACAAGACTTTTTTATTTCCCATCCGCATTTGCTTTGGTCCTTTTAATGGTTTTCCTTTCTCAAGATCTATTTATTACAGACGGTTTTCTGAAAAAGTCGTTTTCTGTACATATCAACAACAATAATCAAAAACAAAACTATCAGGAAAATGGGGTTCTTTTGAGCTTTTTGCGAAATACACCAAGTGTTTCAGCAGAAAGGCCTGATCAGTATTCATCAAACGAAATGAAGGCTATAACAGATAAGTTAGATAGGCAAAAAGGTAAGAAAATAGTCGATAAAGATAAACCCAACATTATCATTGTGATGAGTGAGGCATTTTGGGATCCTACTGTGATGAATAATGTTCAGTTTAATAAAGATCCGCTGCCTAATTTTCATAAACTGACTAAGGGGTATTCGTCAGGGACTGTTTTTACACCGGTATATGGTGGCTCTACTTCCAATACTGAGTTTGAAGTTTTGACTGGGATGACAAATCAATTTCTGCCTGCTGGAAGCGTGCCTTACAAGAGTTTCATTAAAAAGCCTTTGCCTTCCCTGCCAAACATCCTAAGGAGTCAGGGCTATGAAACAACGGCTATCCATATTTATCATAATTGGTTTTATGATCGTAATGTCATATATCGATTACTTGGATTTAATCAATTTGTCAGTTTAGAATTCTTTCCAAAACCTGTAAATGACATGATGTATTATCGGGATAATGAGGTGACCGATGAAATCCTGAAACAACTTCACGCAAGTGATAAACCAAATTTTATTTTTGCTGTTACTATGCAAAATCACGGCCCGTACCGGACAGACGCAAAGAAATTTTATGCGACAATGCATGCAAAGAATAAGGGAAGGGCCTTTAGTCCGAGCGGGAAAAATATTTTGGAGTTTTATGCAGATAATTTGGTTGAAATTGATAAAGAACTTTTGAAACTTGTTTCAAATTTGGAAAAGTCAAAAGAGAAAACCATTGTTGTTTATTTTGGTGATCATTTGCCGTTATTGGGTGAAAATTACCAAGTATATCGTGAGTCAGGTTATTTTTACGATGATCAAAAATATAAGGATTATTTGAAGATGTATCAAACACCTCTTCTCGTCTGGAATAATTTTGGCGCGAAGAGGGAGGAGCTTCATTTAAGCAGTTCATTTATTGGGCCGTATGTATTGAATATGGCAGGACTTCAAGGGTATTATTTAACGGATTTTTTGACCAAGCTTCAAAGCGAAGGGAAATCGTTTTTACCAAGGCGAGATTATCTGAAATATTCGTCGTTGGCACCTAAAGATCTTCAAACCTATAAACATCTGCAATATGATCTTTTATTTGGAAAAGGATATGGATTACAAAATGAGGCTGATCTCGATATTGAACCAAGTAAGAATTATCGATTGGGTATAGCTGATCCACATATTACTCGTTATGAAGTAGCAAGTTTCCGGGGGCGAAAGGCTGTTTTGTTAAAAGGGGACTATTTGACCTCAAGTTGTAGGGTCTATATCAATGGAGTGGCAACAGATTCTACTTTTATTAATGAAAATACTGTGTACGCTTATATTCCAAAGGGCGTAGAGCCCAAAAGCATTCAAATGAAGATCTTTGATAATAAAGAAACACTTTTAGCAGCTAGTAATAAGGTGGAGATTGACTGACTGGTGAGTTAGGAGGAGAAATGAAGTTCGCGGGTAATATGTGCTTTTTGGCGGGGAAAAGTGTAAAACCCGCGGGTAAAGACTCAATTCTCGCGGGTAAAGATGTGAACTCAGCGGGTAAAAGAAAAAATGTGGACTAAACTAAGACTAAATCACCTATAAAGTGGAAAATAAATTACCCCGCCAGTCTATGGACTGGCGTTTTTAGCTAAAAGTTAAG
>JAUZPL010000123.1 GCA_030705955.1 Bacillota bacterium
AGCCAAGATTTTATTCCACGCTTCCTCCAGCCCATACCTCACGGTAAGTACCTTGCGCTTCCTTAGTGGTTGGTCGATGTGTACCCCCACAGTGGACTTTCACCACCTAGATAGTTGCCATGCCTGGCACACCAAAAAAAGCCTTGTTAAGATACAAGGCTTATTTGTATTTAATTAATAATAGGATTGCGGCAAGCAATGCTAATATACTACTAGTGCCAAAAGTAGCTAATGGACCCAAAAACTGCCACATGAACCCAGCTAGAATACTTGCGGGAAGGGCTGCCAAACCTGTAATGGCATTAAAAGTTCCTATACCAGTTCCTCTACTTCCTTCAGGAATGATGTCAGAAACATATGCCTTTTGTATTCCTTCAGTAGCTGCATAATAAAGTCCATAAAACACAAATAAAATCCAAATTCCTAATGGTTGATGAACAAGTCCGAATCCCAAATAGATAATGGCAAAAATAACATAACCGCCTATAATGACAGGTTTCCTGCCAATTCGGTCAGAAAGAATTCCTGTTGGAATAGAGGTAAAGGTATATGCTAAATTAAATGCAAGATAGGCTAATGGGATAAGGGCCTCCTGCATACCCACATGTTTAGCCTCTAAGATTAAAAATGCATCTGAAGAATTCCCTAAAGCAAATAGAGTTGAAATCAAGGTAAATGAGATAAATTGCCGGCCCATTCCTTTAAAACGGATTTTGGGTAATTCACGAACTGAACTTGATTTTTCCTGTTTTTTTTCTTTTAAAAAGAATAGAAGAACAAGTACTGATAAAATGCCAGGTATTGCTGAAATCAAAAAAACAGTACGGTAATGCCCAGTGTGAGAGCGTAAAACAATATAGGCAATTAACGGACCGATAACTGCCCCGAGTGTATCCATTGCCCTATGAAATCCAAATGCTTTTCCTCTGTCCTTTTTAGTTGTGGAGTCAGCTATTAATGCATCCCTTGGAGCACCTCTTACACCTTTACCGAAGCGATCACCAAAACGTATAAGAAGCACTTGCCAACCGGAAGTTGTAATGGCAAACAAAGGTTTAATCAAATTTGATAATCCATAGCCAATCATCATTAATGGCTTTCTTTTACCCATTTGATCTGAAAGCCAGCCAGAAAATAATTTAAGAACACTTGCTGTACTTTCAGCCACACCTTCAATAATTCCAATTGTCCCAACCTGTGTATGCAGAACGCTTGTTAAAAATAAAGGAAGAATCGGGACAATCATTTCACTGGATAGGTCAGTTAAAAAGCTAATACAACCAACCCAAAAAATAATCGAACTAACCCCAATTAAAAGTCTAGAGCGATTGAATCCCATAGATCACCTCAAGTAACTTAAAAGTTGGACACATCTTTACCTTTCCATACCTTTCCTTCTAACCTTTCGTAAAAACCAACAATACTATTTAAAAGATTATCCGCAAATTTCCAAGCCTTAAGCAAACCATGAACAAGAGGAGCGATAATAAACCCAATAAACATACCAGCCAGTACATCAGAAGGATAATGAACCCCTGTCCAAACTCTTGAAAAAGCAATTGCTGCTGCTAATATTAACCAAATCCAACCATCACGTTTCCGCCAAATCAAAATAGATGTAGCAATAACGAATGCGCCCGTGGCATGATCGCTTGGGAATGAAGCATTTGCAACGTGAGAAATGAGCTTGATGACATGATGATGAACAAAAGGTCGATCACGATAAAATAGTAACCCAATAAATGCATTTAATCCAAGTGCAATACATGCAGAGATAAGACCTTCTGCCACCATGCGCCGGTTAGAGGTGGTTCTTATAAACCAATATATGAGGATACCTAAGAAAAATAAGTATTCTGCATCCTGAGATAAAAATTTCATTAAAGGATTCAGGAAAGAATCTGAAACAGCTAAATGATTGATTGTTTGGAAAATATGGTAATCCAAAGTTAAAACCCCTTTTCATTTGTTATTCATGCTTGTCATAATGAAGCTAATAGAAAAGACTTAAAAAAAAATAAAAAGTTCATTTGGTAGCCAATTTATCTTTCAAAAATTTTTACCAATTACTTCTACCTCAAACATTATACGTTCTAGTAATTCTTTTACGTTTAGCGGTTTTGCTAATCTAGGGCTTTGTCCAGACCAAAGTGACATATATTCTGGATTTTGCTGATCTGCAGAGGTTCTCCTAATTCCTTTTGTTAGGCTATTTTGAATTGGATAGTCTGGAATTTCATTTCTAAATTGTTCCATTTCCTTCATAAAAGAATTTTTTATACCACGTGCCAATTTACCTGTAAATGTATTTGTTAAAAGGGTATCTGTTTCAATTGAACTAAGAATGGCATTCTTATAAATTTCGTTCGCTCCACTCTCTTTACTGGTAACGAAGGCTGTTCCCATTTGTACGGCCTTTGCCCCTAGGCACTTGGCTGCAGCTAATCCTCTTCCATCCATGATACCTCCGGCTGCAATTACCGGTATATTTACATTGTCAACAACTTGCGGAATTAATGCCATTAATCCAATTAAACTGTCATGAGCCTGACCTAGAAATGTACCACGATGGCCCCCTGCTTCAATTCCTTGTAAAACAATGGCATCCATACCCGCTTTTTCATTCATAATAGCCTCTTCGACGGATGTTGCTGTTCCAATTACTACAATGGAGGTTTCTTTTAGTAGAGAAACAATTTCTTTTGGTGGCAGACCAAATGTAAAAGAACATACAGGTACCCTTTCCTTAATTACTACACTTATTTGTTCATGAAAACTCTTCAAATCACGCTGTTCATTTGGAAGATCCACGTATTCATCAGGGATATTAAGTTTTTCACTTATTGGCTTTAAAATGGATTTTGCTTTTTCTATATTTTTCATAGAGTATTTTGCCGGAATAAACAAATTAATTCCAAATGAATGGTTAGTCAAATGACGTACTTCCTGTATTTGTCTTTGAATTTGACTAGCAGACATATACCCTGCTCCAATCATCCCAAGGCCCCCTGCGTTAGAAACCTCAGCTACTAGTTCTGAGGACGTAATCCCTCCTGCCATGGGTGCCTGAATAACTGGGAACTTAATATTCAACAGCTCAGTTAAATCATTTTCTATTTTCATTTATATACCCCCTACCATCTTCTTTAAGCTTCCATTTTACTCCTAGTAAAATTGGCACACCAAGACTTGAAAGTATGCATAATGTACCAAATACTAAAAATGGATGATTGTATCCAAATTGATCAAGTAGGAATCCCCCAAGTGATGGTCCAATAACACTCCCAATTTGAGTAAATCCCATTGCACCGAAATAAGTACCCCTCAAATCAGATTTAGCAATAGAATCCATAAACATATCTGTCATTGAAAACATTAGCACTTCCCCAAAAGTAAAAACAACTACCATTATGATCCAAATAGGAATAGTTCCAGCGATACCAAAGCCGATTAAGCTCAGACTGCAAATCATATTTCCGATTATAATAGATAAAAGTGGGGAATATTTTTTTCCTATCTTTAAGAAAGGATATTGTACTAAAATAACTACAGCAGCGTTTAATGCTAACAAAATGGAGAAAAGTTGTGCACCATTAGTAAAATGTGTGGTATTTGATAAAAACTGCGGCAAGGTTGAACTAAATTGTGAGTAACCTGAAGTAGCCAAAATTAAACCAATGAGCGACCATGAAAGAATTTTGTCCGTTCTAGTAATAGAAAATGCCTGCTTTAAGGTTACTCTCTCCACTCGAGTAGGTTCTGTATTAACTGACATATGGAATTTGTTAAAGGTTATAACTAAAGATATTCCATATAACATGTAAACCCCCGCAGCAATAAAGAAAGGAAATGTTGATTTAGAGGATCCCAAATAATATCCTAAAATAGGACCAAAAATGACGCCTACATTAATTGCAGTATAACGCAAATTGAAAATAACTAATCGATTTTTCGGTTCTGTTAAATCAGCTAATAACGCACGTGAGGTTGGTTCAAAAACGGATCGGCAAAAACCGTTCATTGCATTTGCAATAAAAAAGCCACAGACAGAGTTAACAGCGCCAAATCCAATAAAAACTCCAACCCAGAGAAAGATGGAAAAATATAAAACTATTTTTCTCCCAAATCGATCTGATAAGTACCCTCCAAAAAAACTTGTTCCAATCCCAATAAATGCACTGACAGCAATTACCATACCTGTTTCAGATGAAGAGATTCCTTTTATTTTTGTTAAATAAATAGCTAAGAATGGAATGCTCATTGATGTCGCCATACGGCCGAACATCGTTCCAATGATAATGTTCCAAATGAGTGGATGTAATTTTTTAAAAATGAACATTTTAAGACCTCAAATAAAATTTAATCCTTATACACAGGTTATGGCTAATTTTAACTTTATCAGGACCCATCTGGCAAATGCTTTAATTCAAAAATTAAAAAAGTCATTTTCAATTCTTGAAAATGACTCTTTTAACGAATCAACTACTATTGTTTATGAGAGAATGGCTCTATCATTAGCTAGTTGAGCTCCGCGTATTCTATGAAATTCTTGTAATAGACCTTCAATTGTAAGATTCTTCTTTTCTTCTTCATCTACTTCTAATATAATTTGACCTTTATCCATCATAATAAGGCGGTTACCTAAATCAATCGCCTGCTGCATATTATGAGTCACCATTAAAGTAGTTAAATGATACTTTTTTACTATTTTTTTTGTTAGATTTGTTATTAGCTCTGCTCTTGCCGGATCAAGGGCTGCTGTATGCTCGTCAAGTAATAATATAGATGGTTCAGTAAAAGTTGCCATCAAAAGGGATAGAGCTTGACGCTCTCCACCAGAAAGTAGCCCTACTTTTGCACTTAGACGATTTTCCAAACCTAAATGTAAGGTCTCTAACACCTCACAAAAATATTGGCGGCGCTTTTTGCTTACCCCCTTCCTGAGGGTCCTTCTCTTATTGCGAGAATATGCCATTGCTAAATTTTCCTCAACAGTCATATTAGGCGCTGTACCCGCCATTGGGTCTTGGAAAACGCGGCCAATCAGTTTGGAACGTTTATATTCAGAAATATTTGTTACATTCTTTTCATCGAGAAAAATTTCACCAACATCAGGAGACATCACTCCAGAAATGAGATTCATTAGAGTCGATTTTCCGGCACCATTACTTCCGATAATGGTGACAAAATCACCAGGGTTAAGAGTTAAATCTACATGGTTAATTGCAACCTTTTCATCAGGAGTTCCTTCATTAAACACCTTATGAATCTGATTTAATTGCAGCATGCACGTCACCCTTTCGGTTTACTTGAACATGAATAACGCTCATTCTTTCTCGCTTTTTCCGAACTTTCCTTTTTCTTTCAGAAAAAGATTCAATTACCTTTGGTGTTGTTAATGCAACAAGCACAATGAAAGCAGTTATAAATTTCATATCACCAGGGTTCAAGAACTCTACTCTAAGTGCTAATGTCACAACAAGTCGATAAATAATAGACCCGCCAATAACTGCAAAAGTTGTTCTTGCAATTGTTTTTGTTCCAAAAAGGGCTTCACCAATAATGACAGATGCTAACCCAATTACAATCATCCCTATACCCATTCCAACATCAGCAAACCCACCCTGCTGGGCAATTAATGCTCCAGAAAAAGCAACTAAAGCATTTGATAAGCCAAGACCAAGGATTACCAAAAGGTTTGTATTGGCTGATAAGCTTCGAATCATTCGTTTATTATCACCGGTTGCTCTGATTGCTAAGCCAATTTCTGTTTGAAAAAACCAATCAATCAACCCTTTTATTATAAAGGTTACAATAAACATACTTAAAAGAATTCCCCATGTGTCAGGTAAGCTATCTCCTAGACCAATTGATTTTAACATGTTATTAAAAAACCAATCGATCCCAGACTTCTCAAAAACCCCACCTATTTTTGTGAATATTGTATTACTATTTAACAATGGTATATTCGATTTTCCCATGATTCGAAGGTTAATGGAATATAAAGCAATCATCATTAAAATTCCCGATAATAAATTATTAATTTTACCAAAGGTATGGATAATTCCCGTAATACAGCCGGCTACAAAGCCAAAAATTAAAGCTGTCAATGTAGCAAGAAAAGGATTAACTCCTCCAGCAATCATGCTTGATGCAACAGCTGCACCTGTAACAAAGCTTCCATCAACCGTTAAATCTGGGAAATCTAATATCCGAAAGGATAAATATACACCTAATGCCATAATGGCATAAATAATTCCAGATTCGAAGGACCCAAAAATGGACGTAAACATTAAAACCATCCTTCCTAAACTTATTTCTTAATTACCGTCATAAAACTCTCCCAGTTTTGACCAATCGGAATTTACTTTTACTCCTTGCAATTCAGCAGCTTTTTTATTAATCACTAGTTTTAAGGTTTTTGGAAGCTCAACTGGAATTTCAGATGGCTTTTTCTTACCAGTTAGAATCTCTGCAGCCATTACCCCGGATTGGTATCCTATATCGTAGTAATTAAATCCACTGGCTGCTACTGCACCCTTTTTCATAGAATCTAGTTCTCCAACAAAAAGAGGAATCTTTTTACTATTTGCAACAGAAATAACAGAATCTAACGCAGAAACTACAGTATTATCTGTTGGAATATAAATCGCGTCAACCCGTCCAACCAGTGATTCTGCTGCTTGTTTCACCTCAGCCGATGATGAAACTGGTACTTTTATAAGCTTTGCATCTTTTTTATCTAGTAGCTGTTTTACCTTTTCAACCTGAACAACCGAATTTTGTTCACCGGTATTATAGATAACGCCAATATTTTTTGCTTTAATTTCATCTGTTATAAAGTTAATTGTTTTACTTGTTGCCTCAGGGTGATTATCAGTTGTACCTGTTATATTTTTACCAGGGTGATCAAACGATTTTACAAGCCCTGCTCCAACTGGATCTGTAACAGATGTAAATACAATCGGGATTTCCTTTGTAGCATTTAAAGCACTTACAGCACTTGGTGTAGCATTTGCAAAAATTAAATTTACTTTATTGCCGACAAAATTATTGGCAATTGTTTGAGTATTATTCATGTCTGCTTGAGCATTTTGTTCATCAAAAGTTGCATGAATACCCTTATCTTTTAAAGCTTGTTTAAAACCTTTTGTTGCAGCATCCAATGAAGGATGTACAGCAAATTGAGTGATACCAATTTTAAATTCTTTTTTCCCATAAGCTTCTTTTGAAGTTCCTCCTGTTTCTTTACTAGAACAACCAGCTAAAATTATCGCCCCTACCATTAAAAGCGAAAACAAACGAAAAACTAACTTCATCATAAATAGCCCCCAATCCTTTAGTGCTTACACGGATAAACGTATTGATATTATATCACTTTAAAGTCTAAAAGTGTTCAAAAAATTTACTATTTTTTAAAAATAAAGTAAAATCAAAAAAGTTTGCTATTACTCATCTTATAAATGAATCGTAAAATAAAAAAACCTTCTATTAAGATAACGAGTTCTGTTTTTAAGTACAAAATTTAAAATAGTTGGGAAAAGAACAAGTTAATTCGCATACAAATAAACACCGTAATTTAACGGTGTTTTTGTGGGTTTTAGCAAGTTGCTTGTTCAATTAAAGCCCCAATTCACTGACTTGTGATTCGGATCACCGAAATACATCAAAATGGGGTTCTCTTCCCACTTCCATTAAATAAGATGTCTTGTCCATAATCGAGTAGCCAGCAAAAGTAAAATAAGTGGAGATTTTTCGGTTAGATGCAGAATAGGGCTCGTTTCGGGGTAAATAAGGGGAGGTTTTCCGATTATGCAAAGCAAAATTTCCCACCTTCGCATTATTCAAGACAATAGTCGGAATCTCTCCGTCTATTTAGGCTC
>JAUZPL010000124.1 GCA_030705955.1 Bacillota bacterium
CCTCTCCTGGTGTTTAATGAGAATAAAAGAAGGCGTGATATGCATCGTGATCCTGACCTCGAAAAATACAGGAAACAAATATTATGGGCTAATCAACTAGTCTTTGTCTATCCAATCTGGTGGGGGCGACCCCCGGCAATGTTGCTGGGATACATTGATCAGATATTTGCAGCAAACTTTGCTTATAGGGATAAGAAGGGACTTTTGCCCGAGGGGCTGTTAAAAGGAAAGTCAGTAGTATGTATTTCTACCATGAAGGGGCCTGGGAAATATCCTCTTCTTTGGTTAAATAATGCTCATAAAGTATTAATAAAAAGGGCCTTATTTCAATTCGTTGGGATTAACAAAGTGAAGTTTTTTGAATTCGGTAAAATGGAGAGCCCCAATGGAAAACAGATAAAAAAACTAGAAAAGGTTTACCATTATTTTAAAAAAATAGAGCGTTAATAAATATGTTTTAAAAGCAAAACTCATTTCGATAGGTTACAGTGAACAGTATCATGAGTAAATGAGGCTTTTTTTGAGGGATAAAATTATTGGAAAGTTTTTTAGATAATTTGTTTCCCATATTGAATTATTCATTCTTCTACTATCGGGCGCAATTCTGTATTAAGGATTGCGCTTGAAAAATATATGAAAAAAGAAAACGTAGGGAAAGTCATTATGAAAATTAATAGCGTTAGAGAACATCCAGAGTGTAAAGATAAAGCAATTAAATATTTTCAGAGCAATTAACAAGAACAGTATGAAGGTATATGAGAACTGTATTACAAACAGCATTGCAAGGGACAGTCCTCTTCCAATTTGGTTAAATGAACTAAAAACCTGCTGGCTTGAATTTGTGAGTGCAGTTACACGGCTATCGGAGCTTCACGTCAGCTTTAAAAATTAGATCCAGAAATAATGGACAATAAACCTGTCCCTCGTCTGATGATATGAATAAGCTATTATAGTCGGATAGGGAAGGAAGTGAAAAAGATGAGCAGCAAAACTAAAGGGTTTACAGCAGTGCTAAGGCAGGAATTTTCTTTTTATGCTACCGATGAAGTCCTCGACACGATTTTGGAGAATATTGCAGCTGGAGGAGTATCTGTAATTGCTTTTACCATTACAAAGATGGACATGGGAAGTGTTAATTTTGTCCAAATGGTTGTCGGCCCTCTAACATCGAATAGTTCTCTTGCTAACATGATTGCGAGGGACGCTCTCCACTCAGCTGGTGTACGGTTCCATCAAAAAGAAGTCATTCAGATTATCATTGCACCTGCCCCAGGGATTTTAAGAAGAGTTTTACATGCTTTGTTCCATCATGTAGTAGTGATCGCTGCCTATAGTGGAATAAATTCCATCATCCTAAACGTCTCAGATATTGAAGCTGCATTACAAATACTAAGGAAAAATAATATTATTGAGTAAGGTTTGTACCAATCTTAATGCCTAATTGTGTTACAATTAGGCACTTCTTTATGTCGGATGCTGTCAACAATAAGAAGGTATACTAGTGGTGAAGACAGAAAATAGTAATGGATAACACTTGAAAAGAAAAATATAAGGAGAATCATAACTTGGAAAATACCGCATTAATAAGTCATTGACTTGCAAGTTGGTTTTCAGCCTGAAAATGTTCCCCTTTTTCATTTAGCAGATGTATTAAATGGGGTTAATCAAAGTATTCAGTTATTCAGAGAAAATAACAATCCTATCATTTTTGTTCAGCATAATGATCCCGATCTGGTTCTTCATTCTCCAGAATGGCAGCTATTTCCGGAATAAGATGCAAGAGAAACAGATGTAGTCCCCCTGTTCAAAGGATGATAAAATTTTTTTGTATTTTATAATAAAGGTTTACTCTAGCTAATGGAAGCCTATCATAAATAAGATTAGATTAATGGTCTACAACAATCGGTCGCTATCCCTGAACAAGGACAAGCGCTTATTTTCCATTTCAGGGCCAGATTGTTGAACAATGCTTCAAATGAAAATCAGAACTTGTGGAGGTTTTGCACTAACAGAGCAAGTTGTTGGAGGAAGGAAATTTCTTACACTTTGGAGAAAAGGTAATGTAAAAAGAAAAAGAAAAGGATGTGTTTATAATTAAAGCAGTAATATTTGACTTTGATGGGACACTTGCTGATACATTGCCGGTTTGTTTCTTTGCTTTTAAAGCTGTTTTTAGAGAGTTTGATAATCGAGAGCTAACATCAGAAGAAATTAAGGCTATGTTTGGCCCTTCGGAGACAGGAATAATTCGAAAAAACCTTATGAATACTGATTATGAAAAAGCTATAGAGTTATTTTATGAAAAATACAATGATGAACACCAAAGCTTAGTTCAAAAAAATGAGGAAATAAATAATTTATTAATGAGACTAAAAAAGGAAGGATATAAACTAGGGATTTATACTGGTAAGGCAAGAAGAAGTCTAGATATCTCTTTAAAATGCCTTGAAATGAGTCACTTTTTTGATGTTATGATTACTGGTGATGATGTAGAATTACCAAAACCACATCCCGAGGGGATAAATAAAGCATTAGCGCAGTTAAATGTACCCTATAATGAGGCTATTTTCCTTGGAGATAGTGATGCTGATATATGGGCTGGCAAACAAGCAATGATCCACACCATTGGAGTACAATGGTTGCCAAATTACCAGACAATAGAGTTTAGTGTTCAACCAGATAAATTGTATAGTAAAATAAGTCATTTTAATGAATTCCTTACAGAACTTAAATTAAAGAATATTTGATGGACTATTAGCTGCCAAACCGGTGGCTTTTTGTGTTTTTTGTATTTACAAGTAGGTTAGTGTAGTAAGGAATAAGGAGGAAAAATAGGGAAGGGAAGAAAAACCTGAATTTCAAAAAGTCATTTATATAGAAAGTAATAAAGAAGGAATAACAAGTTTTTTTGAAAATGATGACAGAAACTGTGTGGATTATTTAAAACCTTTTTTGGAACAAATGGCTGAAATATAGTAATCTTATTGTTCGATGAAAGAGAATAACCAAAGTTACCTTGACAGCAGTCTGTGTCTAATGAAACCATATGAGAATAATGGTAATTAAAAATTGCTTTTAATTTCTTTAAGAAACGGAACAGGTTGAAGTAGAGGTAAAAAGTCAACATTAAGATGTTGGATTTTTATGTCGCAATGAAACGATAATGTGCAATTAATAAATTTCAAACCTCTTTTCAGCAATCGGACGCGTTTCTTCAATAAGCAGGAACGCTTTTTCACTAACAAGACAGTCAAGTTGGCAGAAATGTTATTATTAGAAATAAGTGAACCAAAAGGAAAAAGCATTACAATTAATGGTACATAAATTAAAGGAGCATGAACTATGTTTAAATACGAAAGAACAAGAAGAATACTTTTAGATTTAGCTGTTACATTAGATGGATTTATTGAGGGACCTGAAGGTGAGGTTGACTGGTGTATTATGGCCCCTGATATGAACTTTACTAATTTCTTAAATCAAATTGATACTATTTTATATGGAAGAAAAAGTTATGATTTATGGGGGCAATTTATTCCTGATATTAAAGTTTCTAACACTGAGAAAGAAATTTGGGAATTAGTACATAGTAAAGAAAAGTATGTATTTTCTAGATCACAAAATAGTATTGATAATAAAGTAACGATTATTAATGATAATATTGTGGAAGAAGTAAACAAATTAAAAAATAAGCCTGGTAAGGACATTTGGCTTTATGGTGGTGCAAGTTTAATAACAACCTTTATAAACTTAGGACTTGTTGATGAATTTAGATTATCTGTTCACCCTGTTATTTTGGGAGAAGGAAAACCTCTGTTTATTGATATTAAGCAAAGGGTAAATCTAAAACTGGTTGAAACAAAAAAACTTTCTTCTGGTGTAGTTCAACTATGTTACCATCTTAATGAGAAGTGATAATTATCTGATTGTGGAATCGAGTGCAAGAGTTGAAAATCTCGGCTGTCTTTTTGACAGCTTTTCTTATTGAACTAATGGGCGCGATTCTGCAGCAAGAATGTTGCTCTTTCTTTTTGTTAAGGGCCATTTAACGGAATAAGACTCTCAAGCTAAAAAATATTGTATTAACATCAGCATAGATTTTGTAATGAATTTCACTTAAACTTAAGGCGCATTTTGTTGAATAACAATGTCTTATGAAATTGTTTCAATAAGTTGTTTTGTCACTGTCTTGGAATTACTCATTAATATACCTCCATTTGATTATTTATCAGACCATGTTCATAGTACAACCTGGAGTACACTCCAAGTCAACTGTCTAATAATATTCCTGGTTGAGAGGTATACTATTTATTACTTTGTTGATAACGACTTCAAGCAAAATTTAACGTTTAGAAATAGCTAATTTGTCATTTTGGCTTTTATGTTTTTAATTTTTTTTATTGAGATAAGTATCTCCCCAAATTTTCATTGATGTGATAATGGGGGATAAACTTTTTCCTTGCTTGGTTAGAGAATATTCCACTTTCATATTAACGGATCCTTCAATTTCCACTTTTCTATTTACAATTCCATCTGCTTCTAATTCCCTTAGTTGGAGAGTTAACATCCTTTGTGTTATACCAGGTATTAATCTTTTAAGCTCATTAAACCGGACATCCTTCTCGGACAAGATATTTATAATGATTCCTTTCCACTTTCCACCTATAATTTTCAAAGTAAGTTCAACAGGACAAGCTTTTTTTACCTCTGCGCTACACGCGCCATATCCTTTTAGCTGAGCCCCCATATTGATCACTCCATCTGTTAAGTTACAAAAATGTGCGTAATTACATTTCCAACTCGTTTGTAATATATTAAGTTTATCAGAATTTCCAAATTAAACCCAAGGATGTGTCTTACATGAACTTAATTCAACTTTCAGAACATGTATTTAAATGTGAATTTGAAATCGATATCCCTATTAATATTCCAGTGAATATTTGGTTCATAAAAGATTATGACGATGTTTATATTATCGATACAGGTATAGAAAAATTAGTAGAAGCTCAAATTAAGGCAGCTTTAGCAATTGGAATTCCAAAGGCAATTTTACTTACACATGGTCACAGTGATCATATACAAGGTGCCGCAAAGTGGTTAGAGAACTTTAACATTCCAATTTATGCACATCAGAAGGAACTTATTTATATCAATGGAGAAGTACCTTATCCCAACAAAAATATCCTTGAAAAAACAGGTGTAGCAAATATTGTTCAACCATTAACAGAGCAAACACTTAAACACTTACCTATACAATACTATTTAACACCTGGTCATTCTCCAGGTCATGTTGTCTACCATCACGAACTTGATAATTTACTGTTATCAGGAGACCTTTTTATCACGAGTAAGGATGATTTACATCCGCCCATTAGAAAATTTAGCATTAATATGAATGAAAACATTGATAGTGGGGCTATTATAGATGAAATCAAGCCAACTCTAATCAGCTCTTCTCATGGACAAGATCTTCTCTACAATAAAGATTTATATAGAAAATATGTATTAAGGTATAGAGATTAGAGAAAAGTCATAGTTAGGAAAACAACTAATAATAAAATGTCATTTTTAACGATGATGGATTTAATAGAGAAAAACGCCATAATCCCTTGAAATCATTGGGTTAGGACGTTTGTTTATATAAACTAGAACGGGCAATAATGTCAATTAACTATAGAAGAGAAAACGCATCTACAAGGCTCTAATTTTACTAACCTTACCCCAACACATTGTTTTTTATCGAACATTAAACAATAGAATTTCGTTTGCTTTTTACATCTTTTATTGGTGGCAGTCCAAACATTCGAGCGTATTCCCGGCTAAATTGTGATGGGCTTTCATAGCCAACAAGATAGGCTACTTCTGAAGCATCTAATGATTCCGAAATTAATAATTGGCGGGCATTCTGTAATCGTACAACTTTCTGATAGTGCAACGGACTCATGTTCGTTACTTTTTTAAAATATTTGTGAAAAGCTGAAGGACTTAAGTTGATGACGTTGGCCAAATCTTCAATGCGAAGTGTCTTAGAGAAATCTCGATTGATCAACCGTATGGCTTCTGCAATTTTGTATGCATGACTGTCTGGACTATAAAATTGGCTGATTAGATTACCTTTATCGTCTTGCAGAACACGGTAAAGAATCTCTCGAATAAGCATTGGTGCGAGAAAGGGAATATCATCGGGAGTATCTAATAATCTAATAAGCCGTATCAATGGATCAAGTATTAATGGAGTTGTTTTGTTTATAAACAATCCTAATTCTGTGTCGCTTTTTTTATTCAACGCCAGATTGGATTCTTTTATGATATAAAAGATGTCATTTGGGTTGAAACTCAACTGAACACTTAAATAAGGACTCTCTGGTGAAGCTTCAATAACTCGGCTGGTTATAGGTAAATTTACAGCGGTTACAAGATAGGCAGCCGGTGAATATTCAAAGCTCTCTTTTCCTAACATTGCGAGTTTAGTTCCTTGTAAAACGACACAGAGTGAAAATGTATAAATAGAATGAAGAAGCTGTTGAGAGGGCTTAGTGGAGCGCATTATTCTTAACGAAGGAATCGCGGTTGCATGAGCACCGTCCGTATAAATGAACCCGTTAATTAAACGACTTAGCTCATGTTGCTGATCTAATTCAACTGGTCGTATGTCCATTCAATTACTCTCCTTCTGGTAATAAATAAAGTAAATATATCAAATTGAATAGGATTAGGCAATGATTGTGTAGGATTTGTCTACTCTAGTGGTGTAATAAACAACTATAATCCTAGTAAAAGAATTTTTATTTGTAACAGAAAGAAGGTATTCGTTTATGAGCATTCAGGGTAAAGTCGCGATTGTTACAGGGGCATCAAGAGGAATCGGTCGATCTATAGCTGAACAATTGGCAGAATTAGGAGCAAAGGTTGTGGTAAATTATTCGGCAAGTTCAGAGAAAGCCAACGAAGTAGTAGAGGCTATTGTGAAAAATCGAGGAGAGGCCCTTGCCATTAAGGGTGACATTAGTAATGTAGGCGATGTAAAAATGTTATTTACTGAGACAATAATGCATTTTGGTCAAGTTGATCTATTGATTAATAATGCAGGCTATATGGAAAATAAATTAATTAAGGACGTTACAGAAACTGATTTTGATAAGCATTTTTCTATTAACGTAAAAGGAACATATTTTGGCTGTCAGCAGGCAATGAATTATATGGAAGATGGTGGGAGAATCATAAATATATCTACATCTGTATTGGGGGCTATGTTACCATCTTATAGTGTCTATGCCGCAACCAAGGGAGCAGTTGAACAGATTACTCGTCAATTAGCGAAGGAGTTTGGTCCTAGAGGTATCACAATTAATGCAATTGCTCCGGGACCAGTTAGAACTGAACTGTTTACTGAAGGTAAGACGGAAGAACAAATAGAAACGATAGCAAACATGAACGCTTTTAGACGTTTAGGTGAACCTAGAGATATTTCAAATGTTGTAGAATTCTTAGTAAGCGAAAAATCGCAGTGGATAACAGGACAGACCATTCGTGTTAATGGAGGATATTATTAAAAAAAACATGTCAGTAACTTTAATTCAACTCTTAAAGTTATTTGTAATAACTCAAGTGGGAATAAAAATTTATGAGAATGGTGAAGAGATAAAATTAATAAATTGAATAACTGATTTTCATATATATAGGAGAAATAAAGTGAAGTTCTTCAACAATAGTGCTCTTTCCTGTAATAAGGAAAGTGCTTTTTCCGTTTTAGGGCGCTTTACTTGAAGAAGTCAGATAAAAAAGTCGGTTCCTTAATGTACAGGGAATTCGACTTTTTAATGTTTGAATTTGCTTAGCGTACAAAATTTCCGAAATGTTGGCGATACCCCATCAATAAGACA
>JAUZPL010000125.1 GCA_030705955.1 Bacillota bacterium
AAATAAAGTAGTAGCCGCTGTTTGCCACGGACCAGCTGGACTTGTAGGTGTGAAATTATCAGATGGTACACCACTAGTTGCTGGGAAAACAATCACTACCTTTACTGACGATGAGGAACGTGAAACAACATTAGACCGTTTCATGCCATTCCTATTAGAAACACGTCTACGTGAGCTAGGTGCAAACGTAATCGTAAAAGAAAACTGGGCAAACCATGTACAAGTAGACGGAAACTTAATTACAGGACAAAATCCTCAATCAACTGAAAGTGCTGCAAAAGAAGTCGTTAAAAAGTTACAGAACTAAAATATGTAAAGACTAAAAGTAGTCTATCTACCGGTCAGACCATTAAAAAGTTTACCGTCAACGAGCAGAACAACTAGTAGAAAATCGAAATGTCTATCGTTTGAAAATGTTATAACAAAATGGTTTGATTGCTAATTACAAACATTGGAGGAATGTAAAGATGACAAATGAACTTACTACAGTACAACAAATTATGAAACGTTGGAAGATGCACCGCAATGCTTTGCTTGAACTTGTAGCAGTGTTACCAGAATCAGCCGGCTCGTGGCGTCCTTGGGACGGAGGGATGACAACCATTGAACTTGTTCATCACCTTGCTTGGACACCGGATTTCTTCTTTGCTGCCATGGAGGCACGTGATATGAAAATTCCACCTGTTCCGTCAACACTAACCGAAGCTCGTGAGCTTCTTGAGCGACTTACTAAGGAACATGAACAAATACTTACATCTTATACAGAATCAGATCTACAGAAGGATGCAACCATCGAGCTTTTTAAAGTCACGGAACCAGGAGTAGAAGTACTCCATCGACTAATCGGACATGAGGCACATCACAAAGGACAACTGACCCTTTATGCCCGTATACTTGGTGTAGAACCACCATTTTATGTAGATTTGAGTGTATAAATAGGAAAAAAGGTAGTCCTCTAGGTGTGAAAGGTCTGTTTTGAGGTACTTATCTATAAAATGACATCAGAAAAGACGTGTGAATTGGCACACGTCTTTTTTTTAATTTATTAATGTTTTTCACTCTTTTGAATTGTTTTTGGGATTACAATATCAATTTATATATTTAGGCTGTTTTCGCATAGATTGTTGTTTTTCGTACAAAGGCCTAAACCCGTATTTAGACTACCTTTGGGGCATCTTTTCGTAAGTTCTTTTAAGAATTTAAGAGCAAAATATGAAGGTTTATTGTTTTATTTAGCCAGTGTAGCAACAAAGTTTACGAAAAGAGCCTATATTTAAGACAACACCTGGTTTACACTTAAAAAAGGTTTCTAAACAGACTGTAAAAATCAATGCTAATTTGAGGTCATTATGTCTCCCTTACTAAACTAAAGAAGCAGCGCGACACACGTCAACCTAGCGTTCTCACGTCTTGCCTATGGAATACGTAAAACGTAAAATTGCACATTTTTTATATGAGGTTACTTTTTCGGAGGTTTCCTAGTTACTCAACTTTTTTATGCAAAAAATAATGATGTCCGAAAACGGCCAGTTTTTTCATCTTTCAGTTGTTATAATTAATCGCGGTAGGTGATTATGATATGAAACAAAATGAAATCAAGCATATGATTTTAGATAATAAGGATTGCTATGCAGCTTTGTGTGCCCATGACACCCGTTTCGATGGAAAATTTTTTGTTGGTGTATCTTCAACTGGTATTTATTGCAGGCTAATTTGCCGTGCGAAGCTACCAAAAGAGGAAAACTGTACATTCTTTACCAGTGCTGCTGCAGCTGAAGCAGCTGGATACAGGCCGTGTCTCAAATGCCGCCCAGAGCTGGCCCCAGGATATGCTCCGGTAGATTCTGCCGGTTTCATAGCACGAAGCGCTGCACAGATCATGGAAGAGAATTGCCCGGATGACTTGAACATAACTGAACTTGCAAGCATGCTTAGTATCACAGAACGTCATCTGCATCGTGTATTTTCCTCTGAATACGGTGTTTCTCCCGTACAGTACATGCAAACGACAAAATTGTTTCTGGCAAAGAGTCTTTTAGCGGATACCAGGCTATCTATAACAGATGTTGCGCAGGCAGCAGGTTTTGGCAGTATCCGCAGGTTTAACGACCTTTTTAAAAATCATTACAAGCTCACTCCCAGTGATATGAGAAATATGGGAAGCAGTGCTGGGGAGGATAGCAGAGAAATTTGCCTCAAGCTTGGTTATCGCCCTCCCTATTCATGGGATAAACTGGTTTCATTTCTTTCAGCACGAGCTATCCCCGGGGTGGAGAGTGTTGAGGGAAACGTATATTACCGGACGGTTGGCCTTCAAAAGGGTGATAAGCTTTGCAAGGGCTGGATTTCCGTAGCTGACAGGCAGGAGGGAAACTATCTTCTGGTGACACTTTCATGCACGTTGCTTCCTGTTTTATCACAGGTGCTGGCAAGGGTAAGGCGTCTTTTTGATGTAAACTGTGATCCGTTGAAAATATTTGAGAAGCTCGAGGTCATGAACGAGATATCCCCACATCTGTGCGAACCCGGGACACGCCTTCCGGGATGTTTCGACCCTTATGAAATGTCTGTACGTGCTATTCTGGGACAGCAGGTGACTATTAAGGCTGCCAGGACGCTTGCAATGCGTTTTACCAGGGAGTTTGGAGAGAAGATCGATACTCCTTTTTCAGATCTAAACTATACATTTCCAGACCCGGGTGAAATCTGCAGCCTTCAAGGCCCTGTAGAAAACTATCTCGGTCCTTTGGGCATAACCAGCGCCAGGGCAAGGTCCATATTTTATCTTGCTGAAGCAATTGTATCAGGTTCTGTAGTCTTTACTCCAACTGCAGATCCCGAGGGCGAAATGGCGAAGCTTTTAAAGCTTCCGGGGTTTGGGCCGTGGACTGTCCAGTATATAGGGATGAGGGCACTTAACTGGCTGGATGCATTCCCCCACACAGATTATGGGGTTAAAAAAGCGCTGCCCGGTATGACGCCAAGGGAGATATTGGCCTTATCCCAGGAGTGGAAGCCATGGCGTTCCTATGCAACTATTAATTTATGGAATTCACTTGATAAAAACCATAAATAAAAGGAAGTATGAAACGATGACATATACATGTACTATAGATACTCCATTGGGTGTTATGACAGTGTCTGCTGAAAAGGATGCTCTCACAGGATTGTGGTTTATCGATCAAAAATACTATCCGACTAAAACCGACACATGGATTTATGATCCTGATAACCCAGTATTTAAATCACTTCGGGACTGGCTTTCTGAATATTTTTCAGAAAGAGATCCTAAGCATGAAGTAAAGCTTGATCCTCAAGGGACACCCTTTCAAAAGGCAATATGGGATCTACTTCTGGAGATCCCCATGGGGCATGTCACAACGTATGGTAATATCGCCAAAAGGCTTGCGGCCATTCAAAACCTTTCTTCCATGTCTAGCCAGGCTGTTGGGGGAGCTGTGGGGCGCAACCCCATCTCCATATTAATTCCATGCCACAGAGTAATAGGTGTCAATGGAAGCCTGACGGGCTATGACGGAGGGCTTGATAGAAAAGCGGTACTTCTTAAGCTCGAACACACAGATTTGCCACAAATTAAAAAATAAAAGTGATATGCTCCTCCTTGCGATAAACAGTTTTGATTATTTAAACTGTCTACTACAAGGGGAGCATATCAGGATGGCAGCCATTGACTTATTGAGTTATTTGGATTCTTGATTATGATAAAGAAATCGCATTTGCTAACGATACAGTGAACCGTACCACAAGTAAATGAGTACTTTTATTAGACAAAGGGAAAATGCTCTTTGTTTTTTTATTGCTCATCTTAATCTCGTTCTTGTATCACTATAGACATTTTGTTTAAAGGAATGCAGATAGTAGGTGCATATATAAAGTTCATATTTTATTCATATATTATGTGAAACATTTCACAAAGTAGATGATATACTAATCTTGTTACAGTGATAATATTAAAAACCAATATTAATAGTGAAAATCAAAAATATTGGATTTAATTTTGTACTATTTCACTGTTTGAATCATTGGTCTTCATAATTGGCCAATAATAAAGGATATAAATCTAACAGGGGGTTGAACAGTATGAATGTTTGGGAGCAAGTTTATAATCCAATGGGAAACATATGGGCGTCAGCTATTATAGCTGCCATTCCTATCATCTTTTTTATTGTCATGCTCACAGTTTTTAAATTAAAAGGGTATATGGCAGGACTCTACAGTATAATTGTTGCCGGAATTGTTGCAGTCTTTATATATAAAATGCCTGTGGTCTTCGTTTTAATGTCTGCCATATATGGAATATTAGCTGGTATATGGCCGGTGGCTTCTATTGTCTTTGCTGCTATTTTCCTTTATAAAATAACCGTAAAAACGGGCAAATTTACTATTATCGAAAATAGTATCTCTTCTATTACAGCCGATCAAAGATTACAAGTTTTAATTGTAGCCTTCTCATTTGGAGCATTTTTGGAAGGCGCTGCAGGATTTGGAGCACCTGTTGCGATAACAGCAGCCATTTTAGTAGGGCTTGGATTTAGTCCTATATATGCAGCAAGTCTTTGTTTGATTGCAAACATTGCGGGTGGTGCATATGGAGCAATGGGTATTCCAGTAACTGTTCCTTCCCTGCTTACAGGGTTAGATGCTCTTGTTGTTGGAAGATATACAGCATTTGTCCTTCCAATCTTAAGTATAGTAGTAGCATTTTTACTAGTTTTTATCATTGATGGTTTGAAAGGGATTAGACAAACTTACCCAGCAGTATTCGTCAGCGGTGTTTCATTTGCACTTACACAGGCAATTGTTTTAACTTTCATAGGTGCTGAACTTGCAGATATCTTTGCTGCCATTGTGAGCTTAGTGGCGCTAGTATTATTTTTGCAAGTATGGAAACCGAAAGAAATTTTCCGCATTAATAAAGAAAAGATGGTAGATAGACAGATTAACTACTCTTTTGGAAAAATTGCTTATGCTTGGCTGCCGTTTATATTTTTAACCTTATCTGTTACTTTGTTTAACCTATCTTTTTTCAAAAATTTATTTATTCCAGGTGGTCCTTTAGAAAAGTTGGTATTATTACTGCCAATTCCAGGATTAAATAATTTAGTCATTAAGCATGCACCAATAGTTGCACAAGATACACCATATGCTGCAGTATTTAAATTAGATTTATTTTCATCTACTACAACAGCAATTGTCATAACGATCATTGTTGCAAGCATTCTTTTTCGCTGCAGCAGCAAATTGCTGATAGATACTGCAAAAGAAACGGCAAAAGAGTTATTGTCACCAGTGCTAACGATTTGTAGTGTACTTGCGTTTGCTTATATTTGTACTTACTCTGGTATGTCATCAACACTCGGTTTAGCATTTGCTTCAACAGGTGCAGTATTTCCATTATTCTCGCCAGTTCTAGGGTGGTTAGGAGTATTTTTAACAGGCAGTGTTGTAAACAGTGGTTCCTTATTTGCGCCACTCCAATCTGTCACTGCTTCACAAATTGGCATACCACCTGAAACGATGGTCGCTGTCAATGTAATGGGTGGTACAATGGCGAAAATGATTTCACCTCAATCTATCGCTGTGGCAGCCGCAGCAGTTGGAATAGCAGGAAAAGAAAGTGAATTATTTAAAGTGACAATTAAATATAGCGTAGGTTTACTTGTTGTAATTGGAATAATAAGCTGGTTAATATTTTAAATTTTTTCATTCAAAGGGAGATTGATGATTATGAATAAAGAAAAAGTAAATCGTGTTGTATTAGTTGGAACAGGTGCTGTAGGTTGCAGTTATGCCTATTCACTAATTAACCAGGGAGTCGCCGAGGAACTAGTCTTAATTGACGTAAATGAGGCAAAGGCCGAAGGCGAAGCGATGGATCTTAACCACGGGATGCCATTCGCACCTTCACCGATAAATGTATGGAGCGGTTCTTATCAAGATTGTGCAAGTGCGGACCTAGTTGTTATTACTGCGGGATTGGCACTAAAGCCAGGTGAAACCAGATTGGAATTGGTTGAAAAAAACACGAAAATATTTAAACAAATCGTAAAAAGTATTATGGAAAGTGGATTTGATGGAATATTCTTAGTCGCAACAAATCCAGTAGATATTTTAACCTATATAACTTGGAAAGAATCAGGACTTCCAAAAGAACGTGTAATTGGTTCTGGAACGGTGTTAGACTCTGCACGGCTAAGGTTTGCACTAGGGAAGTACTTCAATGTTGATACAAGAAATGTTCATGCAGCTATTATTGGTGAACATGGAGATACAGAGCTGCCTGTTTGGAGCCATGCCATGATTGGAATTGAGCATCTCGATACGGTTTTGACACGGAAGGGAGATTTAAAAAAAGAATCTCTAGATGACATTTTTGTTAACGTCCGTGATGCTGCTTATCAGATTATTGAGCGTAAAGGGGCTACGTATTATGGAATAGGAATGTCTCTTGTTCGGATAACAAAAGCAATCCTAAATAATGAAAACAGTATCCTGACAGTATCTGCTTATCTAAACGGAGAATATGGACAAAAGGATGTATATATCGGTGTTCCAGCAAAAATAAATCGTGCCGGCATTCAAGAAATAGTTGAAATTCAGCTCAATGATAAGGAAAAAGAACAATTCAATCATTCTGTTTTAGTACTAAAAGAAACGATGAAACCGATATTTAAGAATTAGTACTGGCTGCTTCAACCATTTTAAAATAAATATAAAATTGAAAAGGAAGTTAGAAATAACCTCATTTAGATTGGTTACGGTGAACCGTACCATAAGTAAATGAGGTTTATTTGAAGTTGCTGTATAGAAATTAATAAATTATAAAACCTGAAATTTAGCATCTTGTGGATTACTGATTTTTGTAATGGAATCAAATAACCTGGCAATGAAAGACTTGTCATGAATAGTGTAATTTCATTAAAGTTTTTGGCTTTGTGTTGACTTTAAATCCTAATGTAGGCAAAAATCCCCCTTATCTTTTAAAGTGAGGGGGATTTTAGGTATTGCTATTAAACTTTTTTATTTAATTGCTTTGCTCACTTTTAACTTCTTTCCTTTGATAGTCGCATTCTCCATGGCTTGTAGAACTAGTGAACCCTTTCCGTTTAGAATATCAACATATGACATATGATCCTGTATGGTTATAATGCCAATATCGTCTGCTGTGACTCCAGGAATTTTTGCAATCGTTCCAACAAAATCAACAGCACGAATTTTCTTCTTTTTTCCGCCGCTGAAATGGAGTTTCATAATATCTTGATTGATTCGGGCGGTTTTATTATTTTTTACAACTCGCCTGCCACCAAGTTTTTCTTCGAAAGCAGCTTTTCCACCAGCCACTTCTTGATCTCTAGGAGCTTCTATAGTATGGATCTCAAAGCCGATGTATTTTTCAATTGCTTTCATGAACTTTTCTTCAAAAGGTGTCGAAAACGTAATTGCTTTTCCTCTATTTCCAGCACGGCCGGTTCTCCCAGTTCGGTGTACATAGCTATCTTTTTCCATAGGAACGTCATAGTTGATGATAAGTGTCACATTATCAATATCAATACCTCTTGCAGCTACATCGGTGGCCACCAGATAGCGGAAGTTCCCCATTTTGAAGCCTTCCATAACAGCAAACCGGTCTTCTTGTTCTAGTCCCCCGTGGAGTCTTTCACAAGAATATTTAGCTTTTTCCAGTTCTTTATAAACGGTATCAACATGTTCTTTGGTTCGGCAGAAAATTAGGCAGCTGTCTGGATTTTCTACAACCGTGACATCTTTAAG
>JAUZPL010000126.1 GCA_030705955.1 Bacillota bacterium
AGAAAGTACCGCGCTCTACCTACAAGAGGATAATTTCTTAGTATTGGATGCTGCCTTTGTGTTCGATCAACAAAAAATAAATACAATCCTATGACCATAAGAATCGCCAAAATAGCTGCAAAAAAAATAAAACCGATAATGATCATGACGTCTGCAATATGCAATTTCAAATCCCTCCATCGTAGAAATTATTTATTTCCTTTCAAAATCAAACATAGTTTTAACTTCTCATTCATATTCGAAATTGGTAACTATTGTACAATGCTATTCTTAGATCGAAACTGTTCATAGTTATCATTCTCGAAAGGAGGAAAGTTATCCCAAAAAAGATAAAAGTGTCAGGCACAACATAAAGACAAATTGTCCTTTTGTAGTGCCTGACACTATTTAGAATCCATTATTCCCTTTTCTATTTCACCAATGGTAAAATCGTTTTAAATTGTGGATGGTCTGCTTTTGCGGCAGCACATATAATATCATTTCTGTGCTTGCATTTTTGCTAATTATCTCATTTCCTGCTTAAAATTGTTTGGTTGCTTTAGTTAGTTGCTTTTTTTTATTAACCAATGGCTCGTTCTCACAGCTATCAGTGCCACTACTTGAAATCGTTTGGGGGGTTTAATCTGGGCTTGCTGTATAGGGAAAACAGAAAACGAAAGACTTAAAAGTAAATCCTACCTATTTAAATACTGCAATGGATTTTTTAAAATATCATTTTTATAAACTTCAAAATGAAGGTGTAAGCCGGTAGCATCTCCCGTTTCTCCCATTATGCCGATAGGAAAGCCTTTTTCAACCGTTTCCCCAACGCTTACTTGAATAGAGGATAAATGTGCATAAACGGTCTGAAAGCCATTTTGATGGTCAATCACAATTTTATTTCCATAATTGCCATCCCAGCCAGCTGAAATCACAACTCCATTGTCAGCTGCTTTAATTGCCAAGTTCGTCGGACGGGCAATATCGATTCCTTTATGCAGCTTTCCCCATCGGTAACCCATTTGGCTGGATATATAGCCTCCATCTGCAGGCCAGATGAAAATTCCTTCTCCATTAGATGGTGCCGTTTTCAATCCCTTTATAACGATTTGTTTTCTAGACTGCTGTAAAATGACCTTTTTACTTATTTTTTTCGATACTGCGTTCCCATTTTCCATTGTTTCATAGTAAATCACCGATTCTGATCCATCCATTCCCTGCTGACTTATTCTGCTTTCACCTTTAGGAAGAGCGGGATCATTAATGACTACCTCGGAGTACGGTATCCATTCTTTTTGATTCACTTCCTTTTCAACTATAACCTTTACATAAGGTTCGGACTCAGTAATTGTAATTTCTTGACCAGGCATTATGATCGAATTCTCAGTCAACTGGGGATTTAATTTTAGTAATTCTTCCAGTCGTAAACCATGTTTATTAGCAATTGTTCCAAGAACATCCCCCTTTTGGACCGTATACTTTTCCATTGCAGTACCTTTTAGTAAAAAGGTAACTGCTTTTTCAATGGGTATAATTCTATCGGGAGAAATTTTCACTTCTTGTATTAAAATCTTTTTTGACAATTGAATATTCAGTAATCGGCTTTGATTTTCTTTTAAAGGAGAAAAAGAATCCATTAAAGAAGATTTTATTGCATCAACATTATTTAATTGATCCTCTGTTACATATTTCAGTTCAAGTTTTCGAATCACTTGTTCTGCGGCATTCCGGTTCCTTACATATGCAACAGGTTTTCCATCAATTATGATGGCAGCAGCATTAAATTTTACATTTTTACTTTTAAAATTATTTAATAGTAAGATGTTATTTGCTGGAAAGTTATGAACTTTATCTGGAATGGAAGTTGGATTAGATATTAACGGAAGATCAATTTGCCTGTTAGAGTTTGTTATTCTTCTTATATTTCTTTTTGAAGCAACACCCATTTGGCTGTTACCTAGGGAATGCTTTATGTGATTTGTTAAGGTAATTGGCCCCTTATTGAGCAGGAAAGGTGAAACAGCATATGTGGTAACAACAGCCACCTTTAAAGATGGTTTTCCTATAGGTTTGACATTGTCCAATAAATTCGACATGCTTTTCAACAGTCCCATTTTACCCCTCCCTAATAATATCAAGGCGAAATTTAGGATATGCACTATTTTGCCTTTAAATTGTGCATATCCTAAATTTATCTCCAAATAAACTGAAATAGACTATATATCTTGGTAATGTAATAAAAATGTATAATAACTGACATTTTTTTGTATTAAATATATTCCCCCTTTTTAAAATTAAAGTGATTTGGACATAAATGGTATTGAGATAGTTGTGAAGGATGAAATTCAAAACCACTCATTATGCCAAACTATTACTATCAATGAATCCAAAATTTAAAAAGGAGGAATTCTAATGCTACGATTTGAACCTTGTTTACATTGTGGGAAATTCTACCGATGCCCTGATTGTGAAATGGAGTTAGAAAATCAGATCCATTCCAATCACGACAAATTTAGTGATGGTATATCTCCCGACGTAACGAATCTTTCTGAGAATGAATGAAATGGTGGCTGAATGTCACCATTTCTTTGTGCTTCGTAAAAACTTATAGCTGTCTTAGAAAAAAGAAAAAGCCAACTCCCCCTCCTATATCAGGAGTGATTGTTGGCTTTTTAAAGCACGAAAACCATTATTGGTGTCTAGCTCCGCACTTAAACTATTTTTTTCTCTGTATTTAAGGTTCCATCCTTTTTTCTAGAAAATAAATTTACACGTGCATCTGGAAGGGCAATCATTGCTGGTACAAAGATAGGAAGCAGTATAAAGCAAAGTACGATCAATCCCGTAATGACTGCTATGGCTAATTCACTCAAAAGAATGATTCCGGAAGGCATAAGCGTAGCAAAGGTACCTCCAAGTATGATAACTGCCGATATGATTACACCACCTATATTTCTTGAAGCCATAACGATTGCCTCTTTTGGCGACAAATGAGGGTATTCCTTAAAGCGCATCATTAGGAATATACTGTAGTCTACTCCCAAGGCTACGATTATGATGAAAGAGAAGAATGGAACGAAGGAAGAAATACCTTCGAGTCCCTGTATATCTAAGAAAATAAAGTTTGTGATGAACATGGCTGCATAATATGCTCCTACAAGGGATGCTGTTATGAAAACTGGTGTCCAGAATGATCCTATGACAAAGAACAGAACAAGCAACACTCCTATAATAACGATTGTTGTTGTCTTATTTAAATCCCGAGACAATACATTATTCATATCATTTGTTGTCGCACTTGGTCCCGACACTCCAACCTTTGCATGTGAAAGAACTGTGCCTTTAAGTCCATTGGAAACCGTTTTATTAATTTTTTCTATCGTATTTAAGGCATCCTTTGAATAAGGGTCAGCATTCAAAATAATAGTCATCTTTGTGATTTTTCTATTATCGGACATGAACATGTCTAAAGCTTTTTTAAAGTTCTTGTCAGTCAAAGCTTCTCTTGGAATAAAGAAGGTTTTATTTGTATTAAGCTGCGTTAAGAAACCATTTGTCTGTCCTAGTCCATTAGAAATTTGCTTTAACCCGCCGTTCACATCTGCAAGTTTTTGTCCAAAAGTAGTGAATCCATTGAGCCCAGCTACAAGCTGCTCTTGACCTGATTTCATCTGGCCAAGCCCATTGGTCACACTATTCATATTCGTTGCGATTGTGCCTATTCCTGTGGATGCTTTACCAAGCCCATCTTCGAGTTTCTTCAACCCAACCGCCATTTGGGATAACCCACTGCTCATGCTTACAAGATTTTTATTTGCTGTTCCAAAACCTGTAGTTACTGCATTGTAGTTTTCATTCAATGCTTTTATTCCTTCAGGTGTTATTGGACTTAACGAAGATGATAACTGATTGATTGTATTTTTTAATGCCAGATAATTAGAGTCATTTTGGGAATTTGAATAACTGTCACCTAAAGCTGTAGCCATTAATTGCATTTGAGATAATGCGCTTTTTACACCAAGAAGGGCCTGTGCTGCATCTTGGTAGTGGGTGCCCATTTCTCTATATCCTGCCTGCATTTTTCCATAATTATCTGCTAATATAGCTAATCCATTGCTCATTTTTGAAAGATTCGTTTGTATCGTTGCTATCCCATTGGATATCGTTTGTGAGTTACTTGAACTATCACCGATTCCAGCTTGGATTTGTTTTAATCCATTGGTTAAGGCAGCCATACCATCTTGAAGCTTGGCAGTACCATCAACCATTTGGTTAACCTTAGAAAAATCTGCTGATTCAAGCTTATCTTGAGCTAGCTTTAATCCATCGTGTATCTGACCCACACCATCTTGAGTTTTGGATAAGCCATTAGTGACAGATCCCATTTGATTGTCGATGTAAAAACCATCAATTTGCTTAGCTTGAGGTTGTGTTATGGAAGATACCTGTTTAACTCCCTTAATATTCTTAAGTCTTTCAGTTATATTATCAATTACAGCAAGAGATTCATTATTATCAATGGGATTACGATTTTCAATTACAACAGTAGCTGGCATTGCCTGCCCCTTACCAAAATGGTCAGCTACTATATTAATAGCTTTTGAAGAAGGATGGGAATTTCCAAGTTCTTTAATCGTATCAAAGTTGAGCTTTTCCTGATGTAAATACACCATTGGTCCTATGATCAAAAGCATAACTACAATGGTTATAATAGGATGTTTTATTGCAAAGGAGGATGTTTTACCCCAGAACTTGTTTTCCTTATGACCGCCAACATTCTTAGAGGGCCAGAAAAGTTTTTTACCTAATACCTTCATAATAAATGGTGTAAACGTTAAAATTTCAAGTAATAGAATGGATGCACCAATTACCACAACAACGCCTGATTTATAAATGGGTGATTCGGAAAAAACAAGTGCTAGGAAAGCAATAAATACAGTGAGTATACTATATGCTATTGTTTTACCCGCTGTTTTATAGGTGTTTACGATTGATTCATCTATAGTGTGACCATGGGATAGTTCTTCCTTAAATCGATTAAAAAGAAGTATATTGTAATCGGTTCCTATACCAAAGAGTATTAGTACTAGTAGCATTTGGGTAAGATTTGTTATCGGAAATCCCGCTTTATCAATTAACTGAGCTGCAATTCCCATCGAGCAAAGGTAGGAAAAGGCTACGGCCACTAAGGATATTAACGGTGTTACAACTGACCTAAACGCAAGTACGAGCACGACTAAAATAAATACTACTGTCAATATAGCACTTTTCTCTACTCCTGCTTGAGATGCCTTTAAATAATCATTATTGATAAAATCTTCACCGCTAAGGTAGTATTTAACTGAAACGCTCTTGAGTTTACTATCAAGTTCTTTTTTAATATCATCTATTTCTCTAGATCTCTTATCAAGCTTATAACTAATCATCAGCGTCGTACCATCTTTAGACACCAAAGAGCTTTTTGCTTCTGGCATACTGAAGGGATCAATCATCTCAGATATCCCAAGTTCTGAGCTGCTTCTTTTAATGGCTTTTATTCCATCACCAATTTTTTTCATATCATCATTAGAGATTTTATCTTTATCATAAAAAACGATAAGGTCATTTATACCTTTGGCAGTGTCCATCTTTTTTAATATTTTATCTGCCTTTACCGATGGACTGTTATCATTTAATGCTTGCATCCCTTTATGTCTTAGTATTGCATTAATGTCTGGCTGAAATACTGTTAACAATATAGTTGCAATAAGCCATATTGAGAAAATGGCCCACCTGCCTTTTATTATCTTTCTCACCCTATATTCCTCCGATAGTAAATATTTTATAAAACTGTTTAATCACTTCGAGCTTCTGTAAGTCTAAAGGGTTCACCTAAACTGATAGTAGGATAGGCACCAATTGTAAAGCTTTTTTGCTTACTTCAAAAAGAACGCCCATTTGCATTCTTAGTAGTACATTGTTGTGCCCCTTTCATTTGTGTTTCCAAATATTCTTAACTGGATCAGTACACATAAGAAATAATCCTACAGTAATCAATTATAAATAGTGAATAATAAAGGGTCAATAAAAAAATGACAACTTGTCATATAGAAAAATATGTATGATTGACTGAATTTTATAGGTGCGATATTATAATTATGACAATATGTCATTCATTAAAGGGAGAGTATGTAATGCCCAAACCCACCTTTTTAAATTTATCTAAAGAAAAACAGGAATTATTAATAAATGCAGCTAAGAAAGAATTTTCGAGGGTACCTTTACACGAGGCATCTATTTCAAACATTATCAAAGATGCAGGAATTCCAAGGGGGAGTTTTTATCAATATTTTGAAGATAAAGAAGACATATTCTTCTTTTTATTTGATGAGGATTCCAGAAGGGTTAATGAGCTGTTTATTTCGATTATAAAAATAAACAATGGTGATTTATTCGCATCATTTGTGGATTTGTTTAAATCTATTCTAATCAGCTTTGATGAGCCAGGAAATCGCCAATATATTAAAAATATATTTTTAAATATGAATTACAAAATAGAAAAAACATTCACGAAGAATTTTTTCGAGGAAAATGTAAAAAGCCACTTTTCTGAATTAAATGGCCTTTTAAATTCCGAAAACTTAAATATAACCAGCGAAGAAGAGATGTTTCACATCTTAAAAATCATGATTGTAGTCATGATCCAAAATTTAGTTCATGTTTTCGCGACAGAATTACCTATCCATGAGGCTATGGCCACCTTTTCATTGGAGATTGATCTACTAAAAAAAGGATTTTATAAAGGGACTTAAAGATTCCAACTATTTTTTTTACAGATGGTCAGGGCCTAGATGAATGCATTTTCCCGTTCATATTTTTAGAAATTTGATTACACACACGAGTTCCAAACTCTTTCTGGGAAAAGAGACCCCCTTTTAGGAAGTCCCTTCATTTAAGAAATGCCTCCCCTTTTGACATTTGTTTGCTCACTGACTCGATGACATGATTCATGATTTTTTCTTTTTTTCTCCACCTTCTTACCTTCTGTGCCGGGTCTAGACCATTTTCCGCTACCAGTTTTTTTAGACCCTGTAAATCTAGTGATTCCAGCAATCCCAAGAGGCCCTCTGAGCCCTGGTTTTGATAGATTTCAAAAATATTAATTTTAGTATCTAATTGATTAGTCTTTGATGACTTTTTGGAGTTATTTTTTCCTCCTGATTTATTTTCTTCCAGTTGGCTGAAAATAATCTTTGCAAATTCCTCATCTTCCTCTATTTTTTTAGCAATATTCATTAAAATGGAAGCGATTTGCTTTCTTACTTTTGGCTGATTATAATCCAACATATTGACAAAACTCCTCCGTCAATTGCGAGAATGCCTCATATAAATTTGAACTGGACCAGCCATATTTTTGTTTAATGGTATTGATCCCTTCTGCTTCAAAAAGGGTGGCATCTGCTGCTTTTGAAGCAAGAGGAATTTTAGTCTCAAAAAGCTTTGGAAGTTCCCCTGCGGCTGACTTTGATTGCAATTTTTGCAATGTTGTATTATGTCTCGTGACGGCAGAACGGTACATAGATGCAATCATTCCAAGTGGTTCAACATTTGATTCAGTTCTTCTATTAAAACTATTTACACTGGAAATAATTTGCGGGATCCCATAGGTTGATAAATGATCTGGAATGGTAGGGATTAGGTAGTAATCACTTATATTTAAACCATTTTGGGTCACAATACCAAGATTCGGCGGACAATCAATGAGAACAATATCATAGCTATTTATGTAATTTTCAACGGCTCGCTTTAACACATCAA
>JAUZPL010000127.1 GCA_030705955.1 Bacillota bacterium
AAGCAACTTTTGCTGGATCAAGATCGTCTTGAACAGCTCCACTCTGATCTCCACCAAAGTATTTTTCAAACAACTTTTTATACTCTCCGTCAGCTTTAATGGCCTTTAGTCCCTCATTTATTTTTTTAAGCAGGTCAGGATTGCCCTTAACCACAGCTATTCCATAATACTCTCCGGTTAATAAGCCCCCAACAACATGTACATCTTTATTGCTGTTCGCATAATCAAGATTAACAGGATTATCAAATACAACGGCATCCGCACCATCACTAGAAAGTGCACTGTAAGCATCATTAATATTATCAAACTGCTTTATATTCTTTTCAGGAATCCCTTTCGTTTTCAACAAGTCCACGGACGACGTTCCTTTTTTCGTTGCAACTATTTTATCTTTTAGATCGTCGATGCCTTGAATGGAAGAACTTATTTTTGTTAAAACAGAAAGACCAGATTTATAATACGCATTCGAAAAATTCACTTGTTCCATTCTGCTTTTCTTTATCGTAATTCCCGCTACAGCAGCATCAATGGATTGAGCTTGAAGAGCAGGAATTAGTCCAGTAAATTGCATGGTTGAAGGTTTAATCTTTAGATTTTCATGTTTAGCTATCGCATTGATCATATCAATGTCAAATCCTTGAACCTTCCCGTCCTTTTCAGATTCGAATGGAGGGAAGGTCGTGTCAGCTGCAACTTTTACCGTCTGTTGATTTAAATTTTGTTGAGATGAAGCAGGTGAAGAGTTCTTTCCACACCCAACTAATAAACTTGTTGAAAGAATACTCACAAGTAGTAGAGAACTAAATATTTTTTTATTTAGCATTGGAACACCTCCATAGATTGTTTACTATATAATCATCATATTGTTATAATTTTAATATATTCCACCTATCTGCTGTGATAATGTTGTTTTCTCATTTTCATATAGAAAAAAAAATAGCCTGCCGATATTGGCAGACCAAAGAATATTTAAAATGGTTCAAATACGTTTTTATAAATTACCAATCATCTTTTCATCAAGCATTTCTAAAATAACTCCCCATGCCTCTTCATGTCCATTTTTAGACTCGGCATCAGGGAAGCCCGCATGAGTAAGCCGTAGTTTCGTACCCGCCCCGCATTTTTCAAGTTCTACTGTAACAATCGTTTCTGTACCTTTTGTTCCCCCCTCACCCGTTAACCAGGTTAATTCTACGAGTTGATTGTCTTCTACTCTTAAAAAACGACCATAATGAGGATGTCTTTGTGGTTTAGTCTTTTCATCCAATTGGTATATGGTTTCAAAGAAAAATACAGTATTCACTTCCCCCTCCATTATTAATGTTCCAGGAGCAGCAAACCAACTATCAAATTCCTTTGTCCATGCCCGAAACAATACTTCAGATGAAGATTTCATGATACGTTCAACAGTTAATTGAAATGGTCTAGCTGAAAGGTCAGGTATCGTAATTGGCTTCATTTTTTATGTCCTCCAAAATCTTTATTTATAAAACTTCATACTAATATTAGTATAATCGTTATTTTTATCACAGAATAATCCTATTTAATTCTCTATTATGTACATATGGAGGTGAAATGGATGAAAGTAAATTATTCTATTAAAAATCCTGTGGATATTAAGGAAATTAAAGAATCACTGAAGCCTTTTGGCGGCCGCTGTGCAAAAATAATAGAAGATACGCTTGAATATCAAATTAAAGAAGAACAGGAAGCTGCAGCATATGCACATTTAAAGGAAATAGGAATGATCGAGTAAACCGGGAAAAATATTTTATCCTGTTCCATTTGTGCTACATATACAGATACACATTATGATACAACAATGAAAGCAGTGAATAACATAGAAAAAATAAAAGGCCAGTTTTGAGTAACGGGTTCTGTTTTTGATTACAAGTTTATACAAAACATTAGAAAAGGGGCATCAAATCGTATCTGATTTGAATGTCCCTTTATTATTGATATATATGCGTTTTTTCTAAAAATAACGAGTTTTTGGTAAGGTAAATCGGACATAAAAAAGTAACCGTTCAGAAATTTCTGTACCAACAAAAATTAATATACTTTTTTGCTTTCAAGGTAAGTACCCAATCTGATAAATAGACGGAAATATTTCGCTTAATTAGTAATTATTAATAAAAAGATCCTAAAAAGACGGAGGGATTCCGACTATTGACTTAAAAAATGCAAAAATAGGAAATTTTGCTTTGCATAATCGGAAAGCCTCCCCTTATATATCCCGAAACGAGCTCTATTCTGCATCTAACCGAAAAATCTCCACTTATTTTACTTTTGCTGGCTACTCGATTATGGACAAGACATCTTATTTAATGGAAGTGGGAAGAGAACCCCATTTTGATGCATTACAGTGATCCGTATTACAAGTCAGTGAATTGAGGCTTTAGTTGAACAAGCAACTTGCTGATTCAATGAAAATAGTGTTAATCCTTCTTGGATTAACACACCCCGTAAGTTCAATAAAAAAAAGATGCTACCGCAGCAACACCTTTACTTAACGTTGAAGAAGCACCAATTATTTACTTTTTTCGAGGAATAGTAAGAGTCTTCCAGTTACTTGATTTTAAAGTTTTAGCAATATAAACGATTTGGCCGACATGATAAGAATAATGGTACATTTGGCGTTCAATAGCTTCTATAACTGAATGGGGTTCATTTCGGATAGTAATTGTTTCTAAAAGTTGGTTTTCGTCAATATTTTTCAATGAAGTTAAAAAGGTATCCCATCCAAGTTCCCATAGTTTCATCATCTGGTCTTTGGTTTGAAAATCTCCCACAAATTCATCATCACGATTTCGATAAGTCTTTTCCCCATCAGTTGTAAAAAAATCAGTCCAACGAGATACCATATTACCACTCATGTGTTTCACAATAACGGCGACACTATTGGACTCTTCATGCGGAGACCAAAATAATTCCAGTTCAGTTAATTGCTCTATTGCTTTTTCAGCGGTTATTTTTGCTTCCATAAAACGTTTAGAAACTGTTTTTAAATACTCTCTACCTACGTTCATACAATCACCTCACCACAAAGTATTCTTATGTATTCTTTAAATACGTTTAAAGAAAATATTGTCCCCGATTTTAGTAGTTGCCATTTTATTACCCCGAACTAATTATTTTCAGCAAAGATAAAAATATGCAGGGACAATTAAAAAACAAGCTGTACTTATTGCGAAAAAAAAAGGGCAGCAACCCTTTGTTTAATAAAAGCTACCAATTAGCTTAATTTGTTTGTTATAAAAAAGGAAATACACTGATTTTAGTGGTGATTGAAGATTGTTTCATTCACTAACTTCATCCATCATATATTACTCCTATAAATTAGAAATCGGCACTTCGTTTATTTGCTATACGTTTTAGCGTGACACTTTTGGCGGTTGGCATACGTCACACTTACGTTGATTATTATTTTTAAATTTCGTAAATGTTTTTTCAAAATTGCTACCACATGCACATTTAAATAGTAACTTTTGAGAAAAACCGTGATATTCAGTCGTTATCAACGTACTTTCCGAATTGTTCTCAACAAATTCTTTAATTTTGCCGATTGTCCATCGTTTATTCATTCTTTTACACCTCGATATTTTATCGCTTGGCGGAGGCTTTCTTAGCATCCATTCAAATTTGAGCAAAAGTCGTAATTATCCAAAGTTTCTCATTATAACATGAGGTCGCACACAATTAAACATATCGTTATTTTGAATATATTGCTATCCTATTTAGTCCTGATTAAACCACAGTGGATCTTTGTCATCAACATCGCCATTATAATTGATTAGAATCTCATCTCCAGCTTTAATATCTGTGTAAGCATAGAAGTCAAATGTGTGATTTTTAAAGTTAATCTCATAATTCGCATTTGGTTCATAAGAATGGTTAAACAACATTCCATAGCCAAGAAGAATCGCAGAATGATTTATCCCATACTCAAAAGCATAATCAGCGAGTAAGGTTTGCTCAATGTATTGATGCTGGTCGTTTGGATAAGAAATGACAGGTGCTTCATGTAAAAGCTCTCCTTTTTTGATATCACATGTAGCAAATACCCCTCTATTGAATTCTCCATCACTTAGTGGAGATGTTTTTACCTCAATCATGTTTTTCGCCTACTCACTTTTAAAATATTCTTTCTAACTGTACCATTAAATTACACAATGAGCACTTTTTATTTAGAAAAGAGCCTCTTCAATATATCTTTAGAATTTGTACTTGATACCTACTTCCATAACATACAGTATCGGAACTTGCGACATCAATTATTTTTATAATAACAAAGTATTAATACAAGTTGAAGTAAAAATGGAGGAAAAGTACAATCACTTTAACTATTGTTCGTGATCATTTTCAACATCCATTTTTTTTGTACCTTTACTTATATAAGGTTTGGCACTCTTTAATTTGTTGGCACTTGCCTGCCAACGATTCCATCCCTTCTTTCCTGTTCCCCTGCCTGTTCCACCTTTACTCTTAGCTTTACTCATATAATCACCCCTTTTTTATTCTAGGTTGAGTAACCTATCTGATTAATTTTAGTCATTTTAATCGGTTATTAACCATGCTATTTCAATAAATAAAATCATACTAATCTCATAAATGTAGAAACAACAATGAAAATTTTCATAATAAGGTATTTAGAAATGTTTAAACTGATTATGAGATTATATATTGGCTCTTTTAGCTTTTTGACTTAACGTTACTGTAATAACTGAAGAAACAATGATACCTGTAATCAAACATTTTTCTATATCTTTATAGACCAAACCCATTATGATACCCATTATCACACCAATACTATTAATTGAAATTCGGTCTCTTTGTGTCATTTTTACTCCTCCATCTTTTTTAATAAAACATTAACTTTATGAAGAGCAAAGTTTAAATCTACTTTTTCCTCATCATTTAGTCTATCTAGACTTTTACTGAATCTACCATAAATTTCCGCCCACTTTTCCCTTTCAATTTCTTCACCTTTAGGTGTTAAGGACACTAAAACTGCGCGTTTATCCTTCGTGTCAGGTGCTTTTACCAAATATCCTCGAACTTCTAAATCAGCAATGATATTCGTGAGTTGTTGCTTTGCAATTTCTAAACCGCTACTGATTTCTTTTAGATTCAAAGCACGTTTTTGCATATACACGAACTCGATTACATGACTCTGTATATGTGTTAACGCTACTGAATTTTTGTTTAACTCACTAAAACTACTAAACAGATTTGGAATCAAATTGATATATTCGTTTGCTATCTCATTTTTCATCGAAATCTCCCCTTGTATTTAGTAATAATTTTATTACTAATATTTATAAATATCAAGTTCATAATTTAAACTTAGTAATTTTTTATTTACCAATTAATATATTTCCAATTTATAACCATCACCTATTTTATTTAAAGAAATAAATAGTAAAATAAATTTCTTTCGAAACACAAGTATGTGATATTTATCACAACGAAAATTACTGAAAATGATTATCATTTAGATAGCTAAAAAAATGGAGTGATTAGTATGAATCAGGCAATGAAAACAATTGAAGGCTGGTATTGTTTACACGATTTCCGTATGATGGATTGGACAAAATGGAAAGCAGCATCTGGTCAGCAACGTGAACATGCATTGTTTGAATTTAAAAATCTTTTAAAAAAGTGGGAACGAATTGAAGAAAATAAACAAGGAAGTCATTCCGTTTATACTGTTGTTGGTCAAAAGGCAGACATTATGTTTATGATTTTACGACCATCCATGAAAGACTTAAATGAAGTTGAAACTGAATTTAGCAAAACAAGCCTTGCTGACTATATGAAGCCAGCATGTTCATATGTATCTGTCATTGAGAAAAGCAGCTATTCCCCAATGAATACAAATCCCTATGAGGATCCAGCTATGCTGTCTAAGCTTTATCCAACTATTCCAAAGAATGAATATGTTTGTTTTTATCCAATGAGCAAGCTTAGAGGGGAAAATACGAATTGGTTTATGTTACCTGCAGAAGAACGTAAGAGATTAATGTTTGAGCATATTGATACGGGAAGACCATACACCGAAAAGGTGAAACGTATTGTTACTGGTTCTGTTGGCTTTGATGACTATGAATGGGGCGTTACCCTGTTTTGTGATGATGCTCTTCAATTTAAAAAGTTAATCTATGCAACAAGATTTGATGAAGTAAGTGCTGTCTATGGTATTTTTGGTTCCTTCTATATTGGAAATGTATTGAAACAAGATAGAATAAATCAGTATTTTCATTTGTAGGACAAAATAGAAAACAAGCCAATTTATCCCTAATAAAATAGAGGATGATGGCTTGTTTTTTCTTAAATTTTTAGTTTAGTGACAAATGATAATTCATCTTTAAACTTTTCTAGCAGTTCTTTATAGGAAGAATGGATTAAATAGGGGAAAAGGCTCTCTAATGCCTCGAAATAGTCCTGCCCTAAAACTTCACGAAGGATTACATACTTTTGAAATAGCAAGGCTTTACCAAAATCAATTCCTAATTCATATAACCCCGCATATAAATCTTCTTTTGGAATTTGTTTCATTTTCTTAAAAATTTTTTTATTTTGCTCAATAAATTTCATTTCAAGGTAATGTGTAACGTAATCTGTATACACCATTTGGCCAATTTCATTTGTTTCTTGTTTCGTGTAATTAAAACCAATCACATGATCTTCCTTATTTTCTCGGATAATAAAGGTTTTACTGCCTTGTAACTGGGTAATGAAGTTTTTTATATTGAAATCAAACATTTTGTTGAATTTAATAATTTGGTGAAGTTTTACCGCAAAATCTGTATATTCTTCTCCTACAACAAATAGTCTGTCAACAAATGGCAAGATTTTTAAAACACTATCTGAAAGTTGACTTGATGCATCGTAAATAATAATATCAAAATCCTTTTTCATTTTTTTTATTTTATTCTTTTGTTGAGTAAGTGACAACTTTGAAAATTCGTGGATAAGTACAGTTGAAGTTTCCTCTTTTTCCAAAGCCCCGTATGAGATAAATGCAGTAGATAATGTGCTATTTAATTTTAACCAATTATAAATAGACAAAGATAATTCAGTAACACCTGATTTGGGTTTCGGAGCATAAAATCCTACCAAATACAATTCCCTCACCTGCCTTTAATCAATAGTATTCGGAAAGGAAAAATGTGTTAAAGCGGATAAGTTCCTTTATTGACTTTTATGTAGTTGTTTAAAAATTAGTTTAGAAAAATGTGGATAAATATATAAAAGATGGATAGATTATTTTTATATTAGAAAATCAGGAGGAATACCTTATATGGAATTATATAGTAACATGGAATTTGAAATGAAAAGCACCTTTACACCAAATATTAGCCATTCTAACATACTCAAAATTTTAGAGGTAAACGCTGAAAATGTTGTAATTCAAATGCGAAACTCTAATTGTAGAGGGGTCTTTCCACTTGATAACTTTCATTACTGGATTAAAAAAAATTCCCTTGTTCAAATAAATGAAGAGGTTGAAAAAACATCATAATGAACCTTAATAATCGAGTAGAGGGAAAATAAATTGATTATTTTCGCCCCTCTCACACCACCGTACGTACGGTTCCGTATACGGCGGTTCAATTTATATTACAGTGTGTACTTTTAGATAATGTTCTAAAGCAGAGGGAAGTCCCCTCTGCT
>JAUZPL010000128.1 GCA_030705955.1 Bacillota bacterium
ACTAATGGGGTCATGAGTGGCCCAGCAGCAAATCCAATTCCAAAAAATAATCCATATAGTGAGATATTACGTCCTCTTTTATTTTTAGGCGAAAACGATGTTATCCAAGTTTGTGTAGCAAAATGCAGAGAATGATCCCCAATTCCTATGACGAGGCGGAGGGCAAACCAAAACCAAAATGATTTCCATAAAGGGAATAGGGCTAGTGACATAATGACCAATGCTGAACCTGTGATTAAGACAGGTTTATAGCCGAATTTTCGCAGTGGCAGTTCCATAAATGGTGATACAAGTAGAATCCCAATATATAAAGCAGTTGCATTTAGGCCATTTAAAGAAGAGGAAACCCCACTTTTTTCAAAGATAACAGCGATAAGGGGAAGAAGCATTCCCTGCGAAAAACCTGAAATAGCTACAATACCAACTAATATCCAAAATTGAAAATACGATTTTTTCATAATCTAACCTCAATGGATTGACAGTTTTAAATATCTAGAAAATTGATACACTTTCACTTTCCTAAATGATGGTAACGGGAAAAATATTGTTTTGCAAGCAAAATTTTTTTGTTGGATAAGCTAATGTTAGGAAAGTTTGATTTGGATTTAATAAGTTCATGAAGAATGGATAGAAAGAATAAAATCGAAATAAAGGGATAAAAGCAAGAGTGGAGTGAATGCTGTGACGAATAAAATATTTATGATATTGATGATAATTGGGGTGCCACTTTCTTTCTTAGGCACATTCCTTCATTGGCCGAGTAATCTCATGTTTTTTGTTTATTGTTTAACCATCATTGCGTTAGCAAGCATTATGGGAAGGGCTACTGAAAGTTTAGCCATCATAGAAGGGCCCCGAATAGGAGGTTTATTAAATGCAACCTTCGGAAATGCGGTCGAATTAATCATTTCTATCTTTGCATTAAAGGCGGGTCTCATTGAAGTTGTTCTAGCATCATTAACAGGTTCTGTGCTTGGGAATTTATTGCTTGTAGCCGGATTATCTTTTTTTGTTGGAGGATTAAAATTCAAACGTCAAGAATTCAATGTTTATGATGCGAGGAATAACTCTGGACTCTTAATGTTTGCTGTTATGATCGCCTTTGTTATCCCTGAAGTTTTTTCCATGAACATGAAAAGCACGGAAACATTAACATTAAGTATTGGAATTTCGATCATATTAATTATTCTTTATTTGGCTGCACTATACTTTAAGCTCGTCACACATCGAGGCGTGTACCAGCATGAAAATGAAACAGAAGGGCATCTAGAGGAGGAGCCTGAATGGGGCAAAGGAAAATCAACAGCCATTCTTGCGATTGCAACCCTTGTTGTTGCCTATATTTCAGAGCATCTTGTCAAAACCTTTGAGTATGTGGCGGCATCCTTTGGCTGGACAGATTTATTTATCGGGGTCATTATTGTTGCCATTGTTGGTAATGCAGCAGAACATGCTTCTGCTGTTTTGATGGCCTATAAGAATAAAATGGATGTTGCGGTAGAAATTGCAATCGGATCTACCCTTCAAGTGGCCATGTTTGTTGCCCCCGTACTTGTAATTGTGTCACTATTTTTTCATACCTCCATGCCGCTTTTATTTAGTTGGCCAGAATTAATTGCTATGGCTTCATCAGTTCTGTTGATGGTGGTTATTTCTAACGATGGGGAATCCAACTGGTTTGAAGGACTCACCTTAATGGCAGCTTATTTTATTATGGGATTAGGTTTTTTCTTATTATAAATAAAAGACTCTGGGCTAAACAGCCTAGAGTCTTCTTAAATTTAGTTTAATTATGAAAATAAGTATTTTGTTTAATATTAGACTTTTAGGGATAAATCAATCGCTAAACCTTTGGGACCATCAACCACCAACCTTCATGTTTAGTAATAAACTAGGAAAACACGAGTGTTGAATATCATATAAGACGGGAATCCCAACCTCCTTATTATTAGAACTTATGCGATTTGATTACTGCCCTCCTTTGTTAAAGGATATTTTTATTATAATAGAAAATGACAGTTTTGTAAATGTTCAGATTATTACATTTATATTACTTTTTTTGGAAAAGGTAAATTGAAATGGATAATTTTATTGAACACCGAAAACAATATGAAATGATGTATAAGAATGCCATACGTGAAAGGAGTCATCAGAGTGAGAAAATTCTCTTCTATCGTATTAACATTGCTTTTAATGCTTTCATTATTACCATCAGTAATGGCTGAAAAAACGACTGTAAAAAATGAACCAGTAAAGTATCAGGTGCCTTCATCGGTTCGAAATATTACGAAAGAAAATACGTATCCGAATCCAACGCAAGATTTACCTAAATTACAACCTAGTGAGTTAACGAAAAAGCTACTTGATTCGTCTAAGGTCAAAATTGAAAATCCTGATTTAATCCGGATGTTGAATGAGTCTAGTATTAACAGTACTCCATTCGCCCTTGGCTATCGGGCGATCGTATATCTTGGTCAGTGGCCATTGAATTATGTATCGACGGAAACATCTCCAAATTGGGAATTCCAAAAGATTAACACCAATTACTATGACAACCGAAGTGGTAAAGTGCCGTACCAGATTCATTATGTTCAAGAGGTACAAAAAATTATTAGAGGCGGTTTAACTGCAAAAATTGCAAGCTCCGAAGATGTGAAGAAAATGATGCTCCTAAAAGCAATGGAAAAAACGAAGCTCCCTCTTGCATTTGAAACTGTCATCGGGGGCGGCACGAAAAATGATCATGTCTATAATGTTGCAGCCAATCGCTTAGGTTATTTATATGCCTATGCCCCGGCCGTAAATGAAAAAGGAAAGGTTACGTACGGTGAAGTTTATTTAATGCTAAAAGGAAGTAAGAAATTTATTGTCGTAAAAAATGTAACCTCTCAAGGCATTGGCGCCTGGATTCCGGTCCAAGATTATGTTTCCTTCGGATTCGTAGCTGCCGAACGTCCTAGATAAAGTTTTTGCTGAAACTCTTGCTTTTTCTGGCAGGAGTTCTTTTTTGATTATAAACATTTGAAAAAGGTTTACACTAGTAACATTGAGAAGTTTTCGCTGGCCCAGGTTTTTAGTGTGCATTGAAAAATAAAGCATTGCAGAATTTGTTGTATTTAGGGTAGGATGGTAACGGTAGTGAAAGGAGTGAATAAATTTGGGCAGTCAGATTAATGACAAAAACAAACAAGTTGACTTTTTAAAGCAACGACTTAATATGTTTCTTGATATGTTGGATGCAGTTGATCCGGAGGATACGGATCTTGATGATATTGATCGAATGATCGAAATGATTGATGAATTGGAATCAAAATGCAGGGAATTTAATAACCGGGAAGTCTAAAGAGTCTGTTGAAACAGGCTCTTTTTCTATGTAAGCGGACAAGAATTTTGACGAATTTAAAAAGATGAAATATGAAACCGTTTACCAGCTTCTTCTTTAAATCATTCTATGGTAAGAGTATAATGGTAATCGGGGAATATTTGTAAAATTTCAAATAAACTTGCTTCGTTTTAAAATCAAATAATGAGGAGCAAAGGGAAGGGGTATTGAAATGGATTTAGTTAAATTTGAAGAGAGTATGTACAAACTCGTATTAGAAACATCCACGAATCTACCAAAAGATGTTCGTCGTGCGATAAAATTAGCGAAGGAAAGAGAATTTGCAGGTACAAGTGCAGCGATGAGTTTAGCCACGATTGCAACCAACATACAAATGGCAGATAATTTAAAATCACCCATTTGCCAAGATACAGGATTGCCTACATTCAAAATTAAAACTCCAGTTGGGGTAAACCAAATGGAATTAAAATCTGCCATACGTAATGCGGTTGCACTTGCTACACAAAACGGCAAATTGCGTCCGAATTCTGTTGATTCCTTAACAGGTGAAAATACTGGCGACAATGTTGGCGATGGCACTCCGGTTATTAAATTTGATCAATGGGAAAAAGACTATATCGAAGTCAAATTAATTTTAAAAGGCGGAGGCAGTGAAAATAAAAGCATTCAATACAGCGTACCATGTGAACTTGAAGGCCTAGGCCGCACAGGCCGTGATTTGGATGGAATTCGCAAATGTATTCTCCATGCCGTCTATCAAGCGCAAGGCCAAGGATGCAGTGCCGGTTTTATCGGAGTAGGTATCGGTGGTGACCGTTCTTCCAGCTATGATGTAGCAAAAGAACAATTATTTCGTTCCCTTGACGATGTCAATCCAAACGAAGATCTTCGCAAATTAGAAGAATATATTATGGAAACAGCCAATGAATTAGGAATTGGAACAATGGGCTTTGGCGGAGAAACCACCCTTTTAGGCTGTAAAATCGGTGTGATGAATCGTATTCCTGCCAGTTTCTTTGTTTCCGTTGCATATAACTGCTGGGCATTCCGCCGTGCAGGTGTTTACATTGATGCAGAAACAGGCGAAATCAAAGAATGGAAATATCAAGATGGTGAATTTATTGACTTTAAAGAAGACGGGGAAGCTGAAACTGTTGCTCAAAAGATTATCAGTTTAGAGGCACCAATTACGGAAGAGCAAATTCGTGCATTAAAGGTCGGTGATGTCGTTCAAATTAACGGAAGAATGTACACCGGCCGCGATGCCATCCATAAACATTTATCGGAAAACGAGGCACCAGTTGATTTAAATGGCCAGGTTATCTACCACTGCGGTCCTGTTATGTTAAAGGATGACGAAGGTGTTTGGCATGTAAAAGCGGCAGGACCAACCACAAGTATTCGTGAAGAGCCATACCAAGGCGATGTTATGAAAAAATTTGGTATCCGCGCGATTATCGGTAAAGGTGGAATGGGTCCGAAAACGTTGGCCGCCCTGCAGGAACATGGCGGTGTGTATTTAAACGCAATCGGCGGTGCAGCCCAATATTATGCAGATTGCATCAAAGCAGTTGAAGGCGTAGACCTCATGCATTTTGGTGTTCCAGAAGCTATGTGGCATCTAAAAACAGAAGGCTTTACTGCTGTTGTAACCATGGATTCACATGGAAACAGCTTACACGCTGATGTTGATAAATCATCATTGGAAAAATTAGCGCAGTTTAAAGAGAGAGTGTATTAATAGTAATGGATAGGTGCCTGGGTTAGGTGCCTATCCATTTTTTTAGGTTGATAAGAAGCAGAAAGGCTGATATATTCCGGAAAAAGGCCGATATCCTCTCTGAAAAGGCTGATAAAATCGGGAAAGGCTGATATCCCAGATAAAAAGGCCGATATAGTGGAGAAAAGACTGATATCCGCAGTAGAAAGGCTGATATATTCAGGAAAAGGCTGATATTCTCTCTAAATAGGCTGATAAAATCGGGAAGGACTGATATCCCAGATAAAAAGGCGGATATAGTTGAGAAAAGACTGATATCCGCAGCACGAAGGTTGATATATTCCGGAAAAGGCCGATATCCCAGGAAAAGGCTCAATAAATTTTCAAAAAATCATAAAGAAATAAAGGGAAATTAGTATAGATTGTAGAAAAATACTGATAATCGAAGAAAGGAGTGATATTTATTTTTGAAAAAGAGTTTACAATTCCCACAGCAGTATCGCAAATTGAAGCATTATTAAACAGAATTCTAAAAGATCATATGAAAAGGCCGCTAATTAATGAAAAAGCAAGAATTTTACGATCAGGCTATTATGGCGAAAAAAATCTTAACTATTTTCTCAGCCTACTCCCGGAAAAAAACTTTTACATCCTCCATAACCTTCGACTTCCCGTCAATTCATCCTATTTTCAAATAGACTTTCTTCTCATTTCCTCCAAATCAATCATTATTCTTGATGGAAAAAACCATTCCGGTACTTTAATCTTTGAAGAAAACCAATTAATTCACAAAAATAATGATGTGGAAAAAATTTATGAAAACCCCATATCCTCGGTATATCGCCATAGAACACTTTTAAAAAATTGGCTTGAAAGGTATCAGATTTCATCTATTCCAATCGAATACTTTGTTGTTGTAACGAACCCGTCAACCAAAGTTATCATTAGTCCAGATTATGAAGAAGGAGAAAAAGAGTCATTAGATCCAGTAACCTATTAAGGGTGATTGAAAGCATAGAAAGAAGATACAATAAGGATATTCTAGATCAAAAAAAACTAACCAAATTAAAAAAACTGATTTTACAAAGCCACACTCCTGAGGAAGTTGATTTTCTTAAAACATTTGGTATCAATGAATCAGAAATTATTAATGGGGTTATATGCCCTAAATGCTTAGATATTCCAATGCAATATTGTCGAAATAAATGGAAGTGTCCGACCTGTCAGCATATATCAAAGGATGCTCACCTGCAAGCCATTAACGATTATTTCCTCCTTATTAAGCCCTCTTTCACTAATTCCGAACTCCGGGAATTCTTAAATCTTCCCTCTATGGATATAACAAGAAAATTAATATCTAAATCAAACTTATCCTATTCAGGAAAAAATAAAGGAAGAGTTTATTATCAAAATTCTACCAATCATGTTTCCCCTCCAATTAACAAACACTAAGAAAAACAAGAATAGGGGGATCGTGGATGAAAAGGCTTATGAAATTTTGGATCATCCTTTGTATCATTATGCTTACGCCAAGTATCGCATTGGCAGCTGTATCGAACCAACCGTTCCAATGGGGGTTTAAAAAGAGCTCAAATGAACAACCAGTCGAGGCTGGTGCAAAAGTTGACCAACTGCTTGAGAAATATGGAGGATTTTATAAAGGTGAAGCGAAGAAAAAATACTTATACCTTACCTTTGATAATGGTTATGAGAATGGGTACACTGGGCAAATTCTTGATGTGCTCAAAAATGAAAAAGTTCCAGCAACGTTTTTTGTCACAGGACACTATCTACAATCTGCTCCAGACCTTGTTAAGCGAATGGTCAAAGAAGGACATATTGTTGGAAACCATTCTTGGTTTCACCCTGATTTAACAACAAACAGTGATGAAGATATCGTAAACGAAGAATTAAATTCGGTGCGGGATAAAACAAAGGAATTAACCGGGCAAAAAGAAATGAAATATATGCGTCCGCCTCGGGGTGTTTTTAGTGAGAGAACGTTAAAGGTCGCAAAGGAAGCAGGCTATACTCATATAATGTGGTCACTGGCGTATGTCGACTGGTATGTAAACCAGCAAAAAGGTCCTCAATATGCTTATGATAATATCATGAGGCAGGCCCATCCTGGTGCAATCATGCTTTTACATACCGTTTCAAAAGATAATGCAGAAGCACTTGAAAAAGTGATTAAAGATTTGAAAAAGAAAGGCTATAAATTCAAAAGCCTTGATGATTTAACAAAGAAAAAGTAACCGAATTCCGCCAAGGATTCGGTTTTTCTTTTCTAAAATGCTATAATACCGGCAAATGCACGAAGGAAGGTCGAACCTATGTGGCAAGAAACCATTCAAATTGAAGGCCCATATAATTTTAATAGGGTTCTTGAGCGGCACGCCATTGACCCGTTAAAACAAGTTGATTTTACAAAAAGAACGATTAAAGTTCCTATTTTAATAAAAAATAGCCCATTTGTAGTAGAGGTAACGGCTCTCGGAACGGTTGAAGAACCTATTTTTAAGCTAATAGGCAAAAACGCAAATGAGGACTCTATTAAAAGAATATCGGAAATTTTTCAATGGGGCATTTCATTAAAAAAGATCCATACCCAT
>JAUZPL010000129.1 GCA_030705955.1 Bacillota bacterium
AACTGTTTCACCTTTTTCTATTTTATAAATGTACGTTCTATGCACATCTAATAGCTTTGCAAGCTCAGAAACGCTTAATCCACGAGCATTGCGATACTTTTTGAACTTTAGATTATCCATTTTTACCACCTTCTCTCTTTTGTAGAATTATTTTCTACACCCTTATCTTAAATCGTTGTAGCGTATAAGTCAACAAATAATTTTCAGTTTTCTTGAAATTTATTTTTAATCCCTTTTTAATGTGTAAAGACACCTTAACAGTTATAATGTTTTCATATATTCAAAAAAACGGAGCTGACCCATAATGGAAAAGTTAGACAAAGAAATAGGGGCCAAGTTAAAGAAGATACGTGAGGATAAGGGTTTAACTGTACGAGATGTAGCTGAACAAATAGACGTTCATTTTACGTATGTTAGTAAGATCGAAAATGGCAAAGTACCTTCATTAGAGAAGCTGAATAAACTTTGTGATTTATACGGTATAAAAATATCATCCCTATTTGGAAAAGAAATTGAACCGGATGACTGTTTAAAAAGTCTTGGTGTAGACTGGATATCTGTTAGAGAAGATATAGAAGAAAATGATTACTCTCCAGAACAAGTTAAGAAAGCGCTCGAAATATTAAGGTTAACGAAAAAATTGTGACAGTTTTGTCGAAACTTGTATACATCTGTCGAATCAGTTAACATTTTCCATGATTTGTAATTTACAAAACTATTTTATCGTGTAAAATTACTATTTAGTATTACAAAAATATTACGAATATAGTAAAATATAATCAGGAACGTTTGTTTGGATTCTAGGGAGTGGCTGACGGTGGATGAGGAGTTTCAGATAATTTACACAGATCTTTTAAAACGGGGAATATCAATTAAACTCGAAAATAAATTGATATTGGGAATCCGAGATGATGACAAAGAATCCGCTTAAAACGGGTTCTTTTTTTGTCTAGTTTACGTAATGCATGTTATAGGAAGTTAAAAAACCACTTTTTGCATTGATGGAAACAAGCAATATCTGTAAAATGAAATAGGACGAGAATGTGCTAGATTCTCGCCCTTGTTTGGTGTACTTGTTATTAAATTATGTGTTTTTTATTATAACAGGTATTCCAGCTCAAATTCAATAGCTGGGGGTTTACGGAAAATAATGGAACACCATTTCAATGTGGACTTCGCTTCTTTATACGGAGTCAATGAAGCGATATTCTGCCACAACTTATATTTTTGGATTAAAAAGAACCAAGCGAACGAGAGACATTTTTATGATGGCCGTTACTGGACATATAACTCTATGGAAGCTTACACCAAATTGTTTCCGTATTGGTCCATAAAACAGATCCGCACTGTTATTGCTAATTGTGAAAAGAAAGGTTTAATTGTCAAAGGGAATTATAATCAAATCGCTTATGATCGCACTACCTGGTATGCTCTGACTGACTTAGTTTTTAATGTGTATGAACCTAGTTACCATATGGACAAATCCATCTGCCCAAATGGGCAAATGGAAATGACCGAAAAGGCAAATCGAAATGACCAAAAGGGCAAACCTATACCAGATAGTAAACCATATAGTAAAACAAATAAAAAAAATATTATTAATAAAGAGCAAGAAATAATTAGTTTAGATATGGTTAGAAATGTATTTGAAGGTAAAATAAAATAAGGAGATTATTTAATCTCCTCAAATGTTAAAACTTCATGCCGAATACCTTTTAGCTTTTCTTCCAGTTTTCGCTTTCTTGATTCTGTTTTAGTGAAGAAATAAAGAATAGGGGTCTCGTTCTTGTAACCTGGCAATATCTCTTTATAGGATTCTATTTTCTTGAAGTTATCAATCATTTTTCTTTCGTTATCGACTTCAATTAAGTGTAAATATCCATTACGCTTAAATACAGCATCTACATTCAATTTCTTTTTAGTGGATAGAGTTAAACCAAGGGAATTGATTTGAATGTCATTAGAGGCATTTACGTTGCTCTCAATGGTATATTCAATTTTCCAATCTTGAGGACAATTAAAGTAAATATATACTTCGTTTCTCATAAGGGAATGGAGAGTTTGCTGGTTGACCGTAATTTCACGATCAGAAGCAATCATCTCCCTTCCTTTTTTGTTTAAATAAATCACTTTTTCTCGTTGGTAATACGTTTCATGGATGAATGGCCTTAGGTGGGAATTAATGATCCGGCAAAGATTTCTATAGTTTAGCTTGTGGATTTCTTGGAGGTGTTTTATTTTCACGATGCCAAGACGATCCACTGTCTCCAACATCCGTTCTACTCGGCTTTGTGTGGACGGTAACATGGTTATTCTGCTCCTTATTCATTTTAAAAATCATTTTATCGTCAATATAAGGCACTTGGATAGTTTTCGGTTTATCAACAAGATAAATAGCCCTACCTGGAATAGACGGTATTTTTTCTGCGCCTCTTTCATCTAAAATAACTTCACTAGCTACACCAGAAGTGCAAACAAAAGCTAAACGAGCGACAATATTTATTTTTACCTGTTGAGGAACAGCTTGTTTAGTTGGGTATTGAGTGCAATAAATAAGCCTATACCCTAATCCTCCTGAGATACGAGCTATTTCACTTAAAGCAGCCTGACAAAAGGCAGCAAACTTTTTAGCTGTTTTATCCTTGATAATATCAGGAGATAACTCTGCCCCTTCATCAACTAAAATAAACGTTCTTTTCTTAATTGGTGTATCAACAATATTGGTCCATCCTTTAGTTCGGAAAAATACTTCCGTTTGTTTTAACTCATTAGTAAGTTTATCTAATAATTTAGCCGATTCAAATACATCACAAGCCACTTCTTTAACTTGAGGAAATACCTTATATTTATAAAATTCTAATCCGGCTTTCAAATCAAGAATGTAAATATCAATATCATTAGGATTATTTGAAATTAAAGTGTTCATAATTTCTTTTATGCAAACGGTTTTTCCGTATCTCGTTACCCCTCCCATTAATAAGTGCTGATATTTGTCAAAGTCATGATATAAGATACCATGATGATTTTTGCCGATTGGCACTTCCCACGTTCCAGGGCGAATTAAACTTGTGTCATAATCCCATCTTTTTGGTAGTTCTGTTTCAAATACATGTAATTTAACTAATCCATCCTCAAATTCATATTCTACTGTCTTGTTTAATCCATCCTCTAAAGACGGTATAAGCAATTCCATCACTTTTGAAGGGATACCCAAAGGCAAAGAATAAAGATAAGTAGTGTAGTCCTCGCCCGTGATCTCCTTTATTAATTTCGGGTATTTCATGTCATCTCCTTTTTTTACACCGACTTTTCCTACTTCAAACACCTTTTTTATTTTATCTTTGTCTTTCATCTTGGCTGATGGCATTAAAGCAGCAGCAACCATCGCACAGGGTATAGCCAGCCATTCAATCACGTTACCACCTCTTATTGATGATTTTATTTTCAATGCTTTTGTAAGAGCCTAGCTCTAAAATGTTTAAGTATTCATCCTCTCCTGTTTCTAAATTATTGAAGCGATAAAGATAATCCAATATTGTTTCTGCTTCTTCCTCGTCTGCATCCTCAGCCAATCCGCTTAGATAATCAGATGAAAACAATAAAGATGTATTCTCTAACTCCTTAAACTGGTTATCTCGTCTCTTTTCTTCCAATCTTTTACTTTTAGCAAGCTCCTTGAAGAAGGTTTCAAGTCCTCCGTTGAGCGAATCGAAGAAAGACATAACATATACCCCCATATCAATAAGATAGGCCCAAAATGAATGAACAATAAAAAAGTGGGTAAAATGTATAAAATCAAGGTTTGAATACTGCAATGTAGTGTATACAAAGTGTATACGTCAATGAACAGTACTTAGAGGAATAGTTTGAATACGTGATTGATTAAATAGAGGATTGTTCCATACTTAATTCCCTCTAAAGTCAGCTTCAACATTTGCTCATTTATTGAGATTTTTTTACCCATTAAACTTAATACAAGCAGCGTCCCACCAGTTGTACCAACAAAAACAGCACCGAAAGTAATAGGATCCATTCTTCATTCCTCCTCACATTGAATAGTTCATTGTATGGGCGAATGAATAAAACTTGCGTGTACCACTAAAAAATTTCTAAAAAGGTGTATAAAATGCTTGATTACCTAATATTTTTTATACTTTGTGTACTGCCTGTGATCTTTTATGAATTACATATGAGGAAGTTTCCAGCTGTAGAAGCGAGGAAGAAGAAAAAGGTCGATCCGTTTTACCGTGAATTAAGGAAATGTGAGTCCCCCATCGAGAAACGTTTATTTAAGGCTATACAGCGTTTAAATTGCTATGTGGTAACTCAATACCCCTTTGGACGTTATCGCCTGGATATGGCTATTCCTAACCTTCAAATAGCCATAGAAGCAGATGGAAAAGCTTATCACTCGTCACCTTCGCAGCGAGCAAGAGACAGGAAACGCGATGCCTATTTAAAATCGCATGGATGGCAGACATTACGGTTTACGGGAAGCGAGATAAACAGGAATATAGATTGGGTTATCAGAAGGATAGAAAAGGAAATACAAAGAAAAAAGCCCCATCTCAATTAGAGACAGGGCTTATTTTATCGGATTAATTCAAGGTATGTGCCTTTGTTACCGTAAGCATACCCTTTACTACCGTTATTATCGAGTATAACCTCATGCCAATCATTAATATTCGCTGTAACATTGAATATCTTCCCTTTTTTAGCTACTTGTACGATAGGGTATTGTGTTCCTGGACCTTGACGAATATTTAAAGCCGAAGCAATAACTCGAACTTGAGCACAAATAGGATTACTGGTCGGTATCCAACCTATACTTGCTGGTTGTGCTTGTGCTGCACCTGTAAACCATTCTAAAGGCTTGCTACCGGTTAATACACTCAAATCAAGTGGGCCATTATAACCAGGTACTTTTCCTACACTTGTATATTGCCATAGATCACAAGGATAATCTGGTTTTGTATGTTGTTGTCCGTCATTTACTCCATATCGAGGAATCCATACAAAATCAAAAAGATTAGCAATAGTATCGAATCCCCAAGGACGGTAAATATTATGAGCTACATAAGCCCCGACTTTATTTACTCCTTGTTTTCGTAACTCATCAACAAAGGCTTTTAATCCATCTAATCGTTCTTGAGTAGAAAGTTTTGTGATCCCTACCGGATTACCTAATTTATCAAATTCAGCTTCAATATCAATAATCATACCTTTAGAATCTTTATCTTGCCTAGTGGCTGCGTCTCTTGCTTCCACTCTTGCATCTGGTACAGAGACGAAACAAGGAAAAGCATAAGTAAGGAAAGGAACACCATGTTGTTTAGCGCAATTTGCATGACCCTGATATTCTTCATCAGGTACAGTTGATCCGTATTGTACACGAGCAATTAACAAATCTACATTTTTTGAAAATGTTGGCCAATCAATTTTATTACAAGGTTGAAATTTTGAAATATCTACAATATATCCCATTATTATTTACCCCCTTTATGGTCCTTTATAACTCCCCAAATCCCAACACCAACACCAATTAAAGAAGCTGCCCAGGTTGCAATATCATCCTGTAATTTGGCATCCACTGTATGACCTGTAATAGCTGCAACCCCTAAGCAAACAACAGAAACAATCGGTAAAATAGCTGTTTTACTCATATCTGAAAACCTCCTTTTATGATTAAGCCAAGCACTCCGGCAATTAACCCACCTATGACAAGTCTCAAGATCCAAGTTGTATTATTGTCGATACTGTCTAATGTTTTATATATCTCTTTGATGTTCGTTTCTACGATGGCTAAACGTGTTTTCAAGTCCGCAACCTCTGTTTCTAGTTTTGATAGTCGCTGCTCCTCCACTTGATCGCCCCCTCAATAAAAAAGAAGAGCCTATATAGACTCTCCTCGATCTGGTTCTATTGCTTTCACGCAATGATCTTTTTGAATCATGTTAAGCACTTTGCATAGCCAATTACAGAAAGGGCAGTTTTCATGCTTGGCGACTTTCTTCCCGACACGACTAGAAATTGTCTCGTCCGGATTGCCGAAGGCCAAAGTATTCAGAAGTTGATCTAAACTAATGGCGATATTCCAAAAGTATTGTTTCATCTCATCACCCCAATAAAAAAAGAGAGCTTTTCAGCTCCCTACTTTGGTATTCCAAATAAAAATCTACAAACAAAAAACCCTACAATAAACAAAATGAAGGCCCATTGAGGAATCCATCCATATTGTGGCGCTGTAAATGCAAAAATTAACCCTAATATGCATATTGAAACAAATAAAATTAAACCTAAAGTAAAAATAACTCCATTTTCATTGAAGCTATATCTAAAGAAGGTATAAACCTTTTTAATATTAAACAGAAAATAAATCACAGCAATGACCAATAAAAAATAATCCGAAGCATCCATATCGACCCTCCTATGGTATTTTTTGTATTATAGTATATACCCTAAGAAGGTTGTCAGGATACTTATTTTTGCGCTGCTTTCATTTTCTTTTGTAATGCTTTTAATTGTTGCTGTTTTCTAATCATGTCGTAATACGCTTGTTTATCAGGTGCATTTTGGATAGCTTCCGTTTGTTTTCCAGATAATTGTCTAAGATTATTGTTGTAATAATCCTGTCCGTTTGCTGTTGTTGTTGGTCCGAACATGAGAGAATGAAGCAAATCAGAAAGATTATTAGCATCAACTGGATATTGCAGTTCTCCTTTGCTGTTGAAAGAACCACCTTTCGCCAACGCTTCAACTCCTCCAGCTGTTTTCTTCATTTGGTTTCCACCCATAGGCATAACAAGTGGTAATAAGTCTTTACCAAATTGCTCTACGCCTTTTCCTCCAACTAAATCAGTAGCAGGTTTAAACACTGTACTAGCAACCCCTACACCTGTTCCGAAACGGTCCGGTGATCTGTCACCAAATACAGATTGTTTAGCGTTAGCGTTAGCTAATCCTAATAATTGGGGGAGATAGGCTCCCCCTGGAACGTTTCCTACCGTTTCACCAGCTAAGTTAGCTAATGCACTTTTCGCCTTATCCATACCGGATGCGTTAGTATCCTTGTTTATACCCTGCATAATGGCTCCAATTGGATTGTAAGAAGCATCGCTACCCTTTGTTTTATTCATAGCCACGTTTAAGCCATATGAAGCAGCTAAGAAGGTGATAATACCGCCAAAATCTTTTTCACTTACTTGTTTCCCTAACACTTTCCATTGGTTTCCTACTTCAAGTGAGAAAGGAGCAACTAACTGCATGATTTTCGACCTTTGAGCGATAGGAACCTCACCAATACCGCGACCAGCTACAATATGACGGGTTTCTGTATCAGCATACTTAATCGGATCTGTTACCCCTTGTGCTAAACCTTTTCTATACATAGAATTCCATGTAAAGTAAGTACCTGATTTATCAGCAGTTTCAATTAACCAAGCAGCCATTTTTTCTGGCTTTTTCAATAATCCAGTGTCAAAACGAGTAAATAACTGGTTAGAGTAACGCTCTTTCAAGAATTGAGACTTGTTAATTGGCTCTGCAATATCCTTGCTTGCTCCTGGTAGATGAGTAGCAGCATATTTTAATGTATCCATGGCCCCTTGTGCAGCAAATTGTTTCGCTTTTCCTACTG
>JAUZPL010000013.1 GCA_030705955.1 Bacillota bacterium
AGCATTTTTTGCTGCTTTTAAAAGACCATCCTTACTAAAATCTGTTGTATAGGCGTATACGCTTTGAAAACCTTTAAAAACCCGAATCCCAATCCCAAAATCCCGCCCGGAAAGACATGTTTCCATTTTTCCGCTTTGAAGGGTCATATTATTGGTAAAACGGTCTTCTACAAAAATCTCAGAAAAATCTCCACCTGTTGATAAAGCAGCCGTCAGTACATCTTCAATGATTGTTTGGCTAAGCATAAAGACCTCCTGTATTATTTTTAATAATAGGAAAATTCTGAATTTATACCATAGAATCTTTCTATCTATCTTACATTATTATCATACAACATTTTGCCTTCGTATGGATAATTTTAGCTAATTTACATCTTACGAGTATTTTTAGGCTACCATCCGAATGGACTGGTAGCCTTTATCTTTTTTGAAATTAGAACCGGGTCTTATAATTTTCCTGTTAAAAATTGAGCTTCTCCATTTCCAAAGCTCCAGTCAGAATCACTGTTCGTGACAATGGAAATCATAATATCATTTGGTTTTATGCCACAATGTTCCCCAAGTTCTTCAACCATATATTGATAAAAATTTTTCTTTTCTTCCTCACTTCGAGGCCTGCTTGTTACACTGATGACTACCACGTTTTTGCTTCTTTCAAAGCCTAGACCTGTATCTTCAATTATTAACTCATGTGCAGGATGTTGTTGAACAATTTGATAGCGATCCCTTTGGGGAACATTGAACGCTTTAACCATCGCTCGATGTGCAGCATCTAGAAGATTCTTTAAATCCGTTTCGTTTCGTCCTTCAATTAAATCAAATCTAATTAACGGCATGATAGAGGCTCCTTTTTTGTTTTTACTAAGTATACATTTTTCGAAAATAAATTCATACTATACGAACTGTACCAACGAAATTTCGTGAGGCAAATATATTGTATAGCTACATAATTTTATTTAAAATAATATGTTGTATCGCTATATAATTTCATTTTAGGAGAAAAAAATGGAAAATGATGAACTTTTACATTCATTTATAATGAATATTCAATCGATAAACCGTTATTTGCGAAGTATGATGCCTGATCAATCAGGGTATGCGGTAACGCGTGTACAGTGGCTTTTGTTAAGGCATTTGCAGCGAAATGGGCCGTGTACCATCGGAGAACTTGCGGAACACCTAGATGTTCGTTCCAGCACAATGAGCCAAATGGTTGACAGATTAGAGAAAAATGGAATTGTCTATCGAGCATCCATTCAAAAAGATGCCAGAATAAAAACAGTGGATTTAAACGAAAAAGGGAGGGAGATTATTCGAGAAAGAGAAAAGCTTTGGGTAGACTCTTTAGCACAACCATTTCAATCCTTTTCCAAAGAGGAAAAGGAGACGCTTCTTTCCTTGATGGAAAAATTGGTGTGTCATATACCAAAGAAAAGAGAAAATAAATAAAAACTGTCAGAAATGCATCATGTTAAAGGAAGTGTACGGTTTGAACTGGAAAAGAACGTTATTAATATTGTGGATTTCAGATTTCTTTTGTGCGATGGGGATGAGCTTGATTTTACCTTTTCTCCCTTTATACATCGAAAAGCTAGGGGTCCATCAAATGGCATCAGTGGAGCGGTGGACAGGGTGGATTTTTTCAGGCCAATTTATTGTCTCTGTTTTTTTTCAACCCATTTGGGGAAGAGTCGCCGACAAGTACGGGCGGAAGTCAATGCTTCTAAGGGCAGGATTTGGCATGGGCGTTGTTACAGCCTTAATGGGATTAGCTACAGCGCCATGGCAATTACTTGTCTTGCGTATTATTAATGGAGTTTTTTCAGGATTTATTTCCATGTCCATCTCGCTTCTTGCATCGGTCACACCAAATGAACAATCTGGCCGGGCTTTAGGCACCCTCCAAACAGGTCTTATTGCTGGTAGTTTATTAGGACCTTTAGCCGGGGGGATTATGGCTGAAAAAATGGGATACAGTCATATCTTCTTTTTTACTGGTGCATTTTTATGTGTTGCTGGACTTCTTATTCTATTTTTCGTTCACGAAGAGCACAAACCTACTTCAGTATCAAAAGAGAAAAGCAAGGTACATTGGGCAATGGTTAAGCCAATGCTTCCAGTTTTTATTGCTTCCTTTGCAACTAATCTAGGAATGATGACGATTGAACCATTGGCTACCGTATACGCGAAAACATTGTATCATGGCCTACATTTAGAATTTTTTGCTGGATTAGTGGTTTCGATTACAGGTGTTGCGAATTTAGTTGGGGCTCCTACCTTAGGTAAAATAGGGGATAAGATTGGTCAAAGAAAAATCTTGGCTTTTGCATTATTAATGGCCGCACTTGCCTTTATTCCACAAGCCTTAGCAGGAAACATCACCACCTTATTAGTCGGACGGTTTCTTTTAGGATTATTTGTAGGGGGCATGGTTCCATCACTAAACGTTTTGGTGAAAAAATTAGCCCCACCTGAAATTCAAGCAACGGCCTTTGGCTTCAATAGTTCTTCTCTTTTTCTGGGGAACTTTGCCGGCCCGTTAATAGGAAGTCATATTGCGGCTTTGTATGGAATCAGGTCTGTCTTTTATGTGACAATGTCCGTTCTTCTCTTGAATTCCATCGCTATTTATTTTAACAGATCAATGGATGCGAATTTATCTAAAGCAAGGACCGCTTAAATTAAAATACACCTTTTTTTACAATTAAATTTGTGAAAGGAAGGTGTATTTTTTTTATTTTAAGTTTGGACATAATATGGTTATCTATAAACTTTTGGAAATACATAAGCAAAGGAGCAATATAAATGAGCGGCTGGTGGTCATTACTTCCATTTCTTGTTGTTATCCCCTTGGCTGTTTGGACAAAACAAGTTCTGCCAGGGTTGTTCGCAGCCCTTCTTGTCGGGAGCTATATAAAGGATCATTCATTACTTGGGGGCATCAAAACGATGCTAACGTATCTAGTCAATAATTTGGTTCAATCAAGTAATATTCGAATTATTATTTTTCTTTATGTTTTTGCAGGACTGGTGAGTATCATCAAATTCGCTGGTGGGATTAAAGGGTTCGTCCATTTGGTTAGCAAAAAAGTGAAGTCAAGGAAGAGTGCTATGCTCCTTACTTGGTTTTCAACTATGGTAACATTTAGTGATCCTGATTTTCGGATTGTTACAATTGCCCCCATTATGAAAGCTTTAAAAAAGAGGTTGAATCTCCCAGCGGAGGAGCTTGGCTTCACGATTGAAGTAACATCAAACCCAGTAGTAGGTCTAATTCCTTTAGCGACGGCATTTGTTGGGTATATGGTCTCCATTATTCATATGGCCTTAAAACATGAAGGAATTCATCAACCTGCATATGAAGTATACGTGAAAAGTATACCATTCAACTTTTTTTCATATTCCATTCTTATAGTTGGTTTGTACTACAGTTTTTTTAAGCATTCGAATAAAAAAGAAAAAAATTCAGCAACAATCGAAGGACCTGGCAAGCACCCACAAAACTTTGCAATGGAAGCAGCTACTGAAGCTGTTTTACCTGGAAAAAAATCTGTTTTGCATTCTAATCCGAATGAAGAGCAGGGAGAAGAAGATTTGCAATCTTGTCAAAATGAATATAACGAGGATACACCAATCAAGCCATGGAACTTTATCCTGCCTTTATCACTTGTACTGGTTCTTACCCTTTTTTTAAGTTGGTGGGATGGGCATTTTAAGGCAACAAGTTTTTTAAATGCATTCATTCGTGCAGATGCGCTTGGCGTGATGCTTGAATCCTTGTTTATTACGCTCATTGTTACGCTTGCCTTTTTCCTTGCTCAGAAGTTTCCAATTGATAAACTCCTCACGCATTTTGTTAAAGGTGGGAACAATTTAATGTCTGTTATTTTGATGCTCGGTTTAATATGGGCAGTATCTGCTGTTTCAGAGGATTTAGGTTTTTCTAAATTTATCACCAGCCATGTAGCTGGGTGGATTCCCCATTATTTTGTAGCACCCATTTTGTTTCTTCTTGGTGCATTAATTTCTTATTTTATTGGATCGTCTTGGGGTACCTGGGGACTATTGATGCCACTTGGAATTACTCTTGCACATCATGCAGGCGCCAATATTCTATTGGTCATTGGTGCAGTTTTTGCAAGTGGTACATTCGGAGCTTTTAGTTCCCCATTAAGCGATAATTCAGTTACTCTTTGTACAATCCTTGATCTTCCAATAATGAAGTACTCTCGTTCGAAATTAGTACCATCACTTATCGCCGCTGGAATTAGCACCTTGATGTTTGGAATCATGTCCTTCTTTATGAGGGCCTGACCCCCAATGCGGTGATGCGTTAAATTTGTTGGGGGTCAGGCCCCCTTTTAAAAGTTCCCTTTTTGTTCACTTTACCAATTAATTGCCTATTGATAAAGTAGAAATTGGGATAATCTGAATTATTGCAACCTACAACCTTGTCTTAAGAGAATTCCCATTTAATGTTAGGGGATGGTGGGATGGTTTATAATACGAAAGTTGTGTCAGTAGAAGTATTTAAAACACTATTAGACAAGTTGCCTTTTGGGATTATGATTACAAAAAGTGATAGAAGTAAGGTATTTCGAAACAGCTTTGTATGGGAGACATTTGTAGACGAACAATTTAAGCTGCAAATTGAAAAGTTAACGAATAAAAACCTTGTTCCTTCCATTAACACCCCATTTAATTTGAATGGTAAGAAAGGAATCATTCGAAAAGAAATTGTCATGATTTCTGAGGTAGAATACCATTATTATTTCTTCTTTTTTTCTACTAATAATGATTCCATAGATAATCCGGAAGGAAATCTTTTAAATGACCTTATTGAAATTGCGGATGACAGCCTTGTTGTAGTTGATAAAGAAGGCTATGTTCAAATCTTGACACGCTCATTTGCGGAATTCCTTGGAGTTGACCAAGAAGAATCAATTGGAAAACATGTAACAGAGGTTATTGAAAATACTCGAATGCATATTGTGGCTAAAACTGGCAATTTCGAGATTGCAGAGCCGCAAAAGATTAAAGATAGCTATATGATTGCTACAAGAGCCCCTGTAATCAATCAAGGGAAAATTGTTGGTGCCATTGGGAAAGTGGTATTTAATAATTTAGAACAATTAACCTCTTTAACTAAACGACTTACATATTTAAAGAATGAACTAAATAAAAGTAAAGGAATTATAACTGCGAGAAATAAAGCATACTATACGTTTAACCACTTGATAGGAGACCACTATGCATTTTTGGAGGTTAAAAATCAAGCTAGAAAAGCGGCAAAAAGTGATTCGAATGTGTTGATTTTAGGTGAAAGTGGTACGGGAAAAGAGTTGTTTGCCCATTCTATTCATAATGAAAGTAGACGTTCAATGGGTGTATTTGTCAAAGTAAATTGTGCTGCTATCCCAGCCGAGCTTATAGAATCGGAATTATTTGGCTATGAAGAAGGATCCTTCACCGGTGCAAAAAAAGGCGGAAAAATAGGAAAGTTTGAGGTTGCCGATGGAGGTACTATTTTTCTTGATGAAATTGGTGAGCTACCCCTTCATATGCAGGTGAAATTATTAAGAGTTTTACAGGAAAAAGAAATAGAGCGTGTGGGGGCAACGGGCACCCTTCCAGTAGATGTAAGAATCATAGCTGCCACAAATAGAAATTTAAAGGAAATGGTAGAAAAAAAGGAATTTAGACTGGATTTGTATTACCGTTTAAAGGTAATGGAAATAACAGTGCCTTCTTTAAAAGAACGGGTTGAGGACATTGAAATACTAGTCAATTATTTTCTCGAAAAATACCAAAATTTGTTGAAGAAGAAAGCTAAGGGAGTAAATGATCAAGCATTGTTCTTGCTTTGTCATTATTCCTGGCCGGGAAACATAAGAGAACTTGAAAATGCCATTGAACGTGCCTTGAATATGGTGGATGAAGGAGAATGCATTGCTCCTAAGCATTTGCCGGAAGAAATTACAGGAAATGTTCATCAGTATCCAATTCGCTCCCTTACTGAAGTAATGGAGGAAACAGAAAGGAATGCCATCTTTAATTGTTTAAGAATGATGGATGGCAATAAAACTGAAACCGCTAAACTTCTAGGTATAAGCAGGACATCACTCTATGAAAAAATGAATAAATACGGACTTTAAGCATAAAACTCTCTTTCTTTCAGCAAAGAGAGTTTTTTATGTTATTGAACTTTCATGAAATGGCCAATTTTCAAGAAATCTACAAAGTCTTTTCGGGGTTTTGACATAAATAAACCCAAAAAACGTTGAGGTGTAAGGAAAAGTTTACAATTTTTTTAGAACTTTTGAGCTTGCTGTAAAGAAAACGGAACAAAATGAGTGGTCCAAGCCAGTATAGAAGTTTAAATTTTCATATTTTTCCTTCACTTACATTCAATTTACCTTCATTTAAAGCATGAGTAAAAAAATAAAACTTTAAATTTTGGCTTGGTTAAGCCATTAATTTGCCATAATTGTATTTTTTGTTAAATTTTTTTAAGTTTTGGCACGGGTCTTGCATTGATTATAAATGTAACGTAAATACGGAATGCCACTTTTTTACTTTAATTAGAATTGACACCGCTTTCATACTAAAATGGCTTCCTATTAAAGTAATTCTCGCATTCTATAATTTCAATCAAAACATTCAATGAAGGGGATGGTTTTATGCGTGATGTTGTCATTGTAAGCGCCGTCAGAACTGCGATAGGCAGTATCATGGGTGCTTTAAGTAACATCCCGGCAGTCGATTTAGGCGGAATTGTAATAAAAGAGGCCCTTAATCGTGCGGGAGTAAAAGGGGAACAACTGGATGAAGTTATTATGGGAAATGTTCTCCAGGCCGGTATTGGCCAAGGTCCTGCCCGCCAAGCAGCTATTAAGGCTGGCGTCCCAGTTGAGGTTCCTGCCATGGCTGTCAATAAGCTTTGTGGATCTGGTTTAAAAGCTGTTCATCTTGCAGCTCAGGCCATTCAAGCTGGAGAGGCCGAAATCATAGTAGCTGGCGGAATGGAAAATATGAGCTTGGCACCTTATTTGTTGATGCAAGGTCGTACGGGATATCGCATGGGTGATGGGAAAATGATTGACAGCATGATTCAGGATGGTCTGCTCGATTCCTTTAATCAATATCACATGGGGATAACAGCAGAAAATATTGCTGAAAAATATGAGATAAGTCGTGAATCACAAGATGAATTTTCTGCATGGAGCCAGCAAAAAGCAGAAAAAGCAATCAAAGAAGGAAAATTTAAAGAAGAAATTGTTCCTGTTGTGATTCCACAGCGTAAAAAGGATCCAATTGTGTTTGATACGGATGAATTTCCACGAGCTGGTGTGGCAAAGGAAGGTCTTGAAAAACTAAAACCAGCATTTAAAAAGGATGGAACCGTTACAGCTGGAAATGCTTCCGGTATCAATGATGGAGCAGCTGCTTTTGTTCTAATGAGCCGGGATAAAGCGATAGAGTTAGGTATTGAACCCATGGCAGTGATTCGGGGATTTGGAGCTGCAGGGGTAGATCCAAAAATTATGGGAATTGGTCCAATTCCAGCATCCAGGAAGGCGCTCGAGAAAGCGGGGCTTTCAATCGAGGATCTAGATCTTATTGAAGCAAATGAAGCTTTTGCTGCCCAAGCACTTGCTGTTGGACGTGAACTGGAAATTCCAAACGAAAAACTAAATGTAAATGGTGGGGCCATTGCATTAGGCCACCCAATTGGGGCAAGTGGTGCACGGATCCTTGTCACTTTATTACATGAAATGAAACGCCGTGGATCGCGCTATGGATTGGCTACTCTATGTATTGGCGGTGGTCAGGGAATTGCTAGTGTCGTAGAAATGGAAATGTAATGATTTTATAGTAGCTATTTTTAGAGTATTTAAAACTCTCTTTAAATAAAAATTTTAAAAAAGTGGGGATGAAAAATGAGATTTAAATTAACCGAAGAACATGAAATGATTCGAGACATGGTTCGTGACTTTGCAAAAAATGAAGTGGAACCAACTGCTGCAAAACGTGATGAAGAACAAAAGTTTGATCGCGCCATTTTTGACAAAATGGCTGAGCTTGGATTAGCTGGAATTCCATGGCCAGAAGAATATGGTGGAATTGGAAGTGATTATTTAGCCTATTGTATCGCTGTTGAAGAATTATCAAGAGTGGATGCATCAGTTGGCGTTATGTTATCGGCACATACTTCTCTTGGCGGTTGGCCAGTTTATAAATTTGGGAATGAAGAACAAAAGCAAAAATATCTACGACCAATGGCTCAAGGTGAAAAGATTGGTGCTTATTGCCTAACAGAGCCTGGAAGTGGTTCTGATGCAGGAGGAATGAGAACAACTGCACGTTTGGAAGGAGACCATTATATCTTAAATGGATCAAAAATTTTCATTACAAATGGCGGTGTTGCTGATATTTATGTTGTTTTTGCTTCAACTGATCAGTCTCAGAAAACAAGAGGCATCACAGCGTTTATTGTTGAAAGCGATTTCCTAGGTTTCTCAGTTGGTAAAAAAGAAAACAAGCTAGGCATCCGTTCATCGCCAACAACTGAAATTATTTTTGATGAGTGTAAGGTCCCTGTTGAAAATGTTTTGGGAAAAATTGGCGAAGGCTTTAAAATTGCCATGATGACCTTAGATGGAGGCCGTAACGGTATTGCTGCTCAAGCTTTAGGTATTGCACAAGGTGCTTTGGATGCTGCAACAAACTACGCAAAGGATCGTGTACAATTCGGTAAGCCGATTGCAGAACAGCAAGGAATTGGATTTAAGCTTGCCGATATGGCAACAAATATTGAAGCGGCAAGACTATTAACCTATCAAGCAGCATGGCTTGAATCTGAAGGTCTTCCATATGGTAAAGAATCTGCTATGTCTAAGCTTTTCGCTGGTGACACTGCGATGAAAGTAACGACAGAAGCAGTTCAAATTTTTGGTGGCTACGGCTATACAAAGGATTACCCAGTAGAAAGATATATGCGTGATGCAAAGATAACCCAAATTTATGAGGGCACACAAGAAATTCAACGTCTAGTTATCTCTCGGATGTTAACAAAGTAATGAATACAAGGCTGTAACTTCTCAGTAAAAACGAAAAAATGAGCATGAAAAGTCTTGAATTACCCACATTTTCTAGCTCAGGGGGACTTTCCACTTGGGCTAGAAAGGTATTTTAGGCTGCCCTTTGATTGAAAATGGGAAATTTACTTTATGAGGTGAAAAAATATGAATATTTTTGTGATCATGAAACGCACCTTTGACACCGAAGAAAAAATCAATATTAAGGGTGGAAAGGTTAGCGGGGATGGAGCAGCCTTTATTATTAATCCTTATGATGAATATGCGATTGAAGAGGCATTAAAGTTAAAAGAAGAACACGGTGGAGAAGTGACCGTTATAACGGTTGGAGAAGAGGAGTCAGAAAAAGAGCTTCGAACAGCACTTGCAATGGGGGCAGATAAGGCGGTTCTTATCAGTGATGAAGATCTTGAAAATGCTGACCAATTCTCAACCGCTACTATATTAGCAGGCTACCTAAAAGATAAGGCAGTTGATATTGTTTTAGCTGGAAATGTAACCGTTGATGGGGGGTCAGGACAGGTTGGTTTACGCCTTGCTGAGGAACTCGGGATCTCAGGAGTAACCATGATTACAAAGTTAACAGTAAATGGTGAAACTGCTACCATTGAACGTGATTTAGAGGGAGATCTTGAAATTGTGGAAGTATCTCTTCCGTTGCTTGTTACCTGCCAACAGGGCTTGAACGAGCCTCGTTATCCATCGCTGCCAGGAATCATGAAAGCTAAGAAAAAGCCTTTTGAAACATTGGAGTTGGATGATTTGGATTTAGACGAGGACGATGTCCAAGCAAAAATTAAATCTGTTGAAATCTTTTTACCACCTGTAAAAGCAGCAGGCAAAGTACTTAAAGGTGAATTAAGCCAACAAGTAAATGAACTGATTTCGTTACTCAAAACAGAAGCAAAAGTCATTTAAACGGGGGGAATCAAGATGGGTAAAAAGGTATTGGTTTTTGGAGAGATTCGTGATGGAGGATTACGTAACGTCTCTTTCGAAGCCATTGCTGCTGCAAAGAAAATGGCGGATGGCGGGAAAGTAGTTGGGCTGCTTTTAGGCGAGAATGTTAAAAACTTAGCAAATGAACTGATTGAATATGGTGCAGATCGTGTCATTATCGTTGAAAATGAACTGTTAAAAGCATATATACCTGATGCTTTTTCACAGGTAATCATGCAGGTGATAGATGCCGAAAAACCTGATGCATTTCTTTTAGGGCATACGGCCGTTGGGAAGGATATTTCTCCTCGTATTGCGGCAAAACTCAAATCAGGATTAATATCGGATGCGGTAAAGCTTGAAGTTGATGGGGATGCAATTAAATTTATACGCCCTATTTATTCTGGAAAAGCATTTGAAAAGCTTGTTATTCAAGAAGGACTCATTCTTGCAACGATTCGGCCAAATAATTTTGACCCATTAGAGAAAGACGCCTCACATACGGGTGATGTTGTATCAATGGATGTGGAAATAAAAGATTTACGAACCATTATTAAAGAGGTTGTGCGAAAAGCGGTAGGAGGAATTGATCTTTCAGAAGCGAAGGTAATCGTTTCAGGGGGACGCGGAGTAAAAAGTAAAGAAGGATTCAAGCCACTACAAGAGTTAGCTGATTTACTAGGGGGAGCGGTTGGTGCATCCCGTGGAGCATGTGACGCCGAATACTGTGACTACTCCTTACAAATAGGCCAAACCGGCAAAGTTGTAACGCCTGACCTTTACATTGCCTGCGGTATATCAGGGGCCATTCAGCATGTTGCAGGGATGTCGAACTCTAAGGTAATTGTTGCCATTAATAAGGATCCGGAGGCATCTATCTTTAGTATTGCAGACTACGGCATTGTTGGAGATTTGTTTGAAGTGGTGCCTTTATTAATTGAAGAATTAAATAGTATAGCTGTTAAATAGATAAAAAAGGCCAATCCCTTTTTGGGGTAGATTTTATACTAATTTAATAAAGGGGATTTAGGATGAAAACCTTACAGGTACTAAATATCATTCTCTTCTTGATTGTAACAGGCTATGCGATTTACTTGTTTGCAAAACTTGTAAAAACACGGATTGAATACATTAAGTTAGGAAAAAAAGCGGAGTTTAATAAAACCGTGAAAGAGCGGATAAATGCCATTCTCATTTATGTTTTCGGGCAAAAGAAGCTCCTAAAAGATAAAAAAAGCGGTACCATTCATATCATGTTTTTCTATGGATTTCTACTAGTGCAGTTTGGAGCCATTGATCTTATTTGGAAAGGGCTTTCCCCAGGCTCCCATCTTCCATTGGGACCGTTATATCCGTTTTTTACATTTTTTCAGGAAATCATTGTTCTCATCATTTTAGTAGGGGTTATTTGGGGATATTATCGACGTTATATAGAAAAGCTTGCTCGTTTAAAAAGGGGATTTTTAGCTGGTTTGGTTTACTTGTTTTTAACAGGCTTAATGGTCTGCACATTATTAGCGAATGGAATGGGCATCATTTGGCTTGGGTCTGAACAATCATGGTCAGAACCGGTTGCTTCCGTGATTTCCCTTATATTTAATTGGCTGCCACCCATTGTGGCAGGTGACCTATTCTTTATATTTTGGTGGGGACATCTATTATTCCTACTAGCATTTTTAGTGTATATTCCACAAGGAAAGCATGCGCACTTAATTGCAGGAATTGCGAATGTTTGGTTAGGAAGAACACACAAGATTGGTCAACTATCCACAATAAACTTTGAAGATGAAACCCAAGAATCCTTCGGTGTAAGTAGGATTGAAGAGTTTACCCAGAAACAGTTGGTTGATCTTTATGCCTGTGTAGAGTGCGGACGATGTACCAGTATGTGCCCTGCAGCGGGGACGGGGAAAATGTTATCACCAAGAGAAATGATTTTGAAGCTTCGAAATCACTTAACAGAAAAAGGGGCAGTTATTACGTCACGTCAGCCGTGGTTACCAGCGTTTGCGTTTGAAAATACACGGGGTAATCAATTGGCACTACATGGGAACAAGGGTAATGAAGTAGCTTCTGCATTAGATGATAGTGTTAGTTTAATTGGCAATGTCATTACAGAGGAAGAAATTTGGGCTTGTACAACATGCCGAAACTGTGAAGATCAGTGTCCTGTTATGAATGAGCATGTTGATAAAATCATAGATTTGCGAAGATATCTTGTTTTAACTGAAGGAAAATTAGACCAGGATGCCCAGCGTGCAATAACAAATATTGAACGTCAAGGAAACCCATGGGGAATTAATCGAAAAGAACGCCAAAATTGGCGGGATGATCGGGATGACATCCAGGTTCCAACGGCAAAAGAATTGAAAAAACAAGGTGAAGAATTTGACTATCTTTTCTTTGTTGGATCAATGGGTTCCTATGACAATCGAAGCCAAAAAGTAGCACAAACCTTCGCTCGTGTATTGAATCTAGCTGGTGTGAAGTTTGCTATTCTGGGAAATGAAGAAAAGAATTCAGGAGATACACCTCGACGTATTGGAAACGAATTTTTATTTCAAGAGCTGGCAAATGCGAATATTGACACTTTTAAAAAGTATGACGTTAAGAAGATTGTTACCATTGATCCACATGCTTTCAATACATTAAAAAATGAATATCCTGAATTCGGCTTAGAGGCTAAAGTATACCATCATACCGAGCTGCTTGCCCAATTAATAAAAGAGGGGAAATTAACTCCGAAAAAGGAACTAAATGAAGTGATTGCCTTCCATGACTCCTGTTATTTAGGGCGGTATAACGAGGTATATGATGCCCCTCGAGACATATTAAAAGCTATTCCTGGTATTAAACTTGTTGAAGCAGAACGAAACCGCGATACAGCCATGTGCTGCGGTGCTGGCGGAGGACGAATGTGGATGGAGGAGAATACAGGAGTTCGGATTAATGTGGCAAGAACCGAACAACTGCTTGAAACAAATCCAACCATCATAGGCAGTGGATGTCCATATTGCTTAACGATGATCAGTGATGGAACGAAGGCAAAAGAAGTTGATGAACAGGTTCAAACATTAGATGTAGTGGAAATTTTAGAAAAGTCACTTTTTTAATGTGAATTTGGGGAGGGAAACTTGAAATGAAAATTCAAAAAATAATGGTAGTTGGTTCCGGACAAATGGGAAGTGGAATCACACAAGTGTTGGCCCAAACTGGGTACCAGGTTGTCATGAATGACATAAAAGAAGAGTTTGTTCAAAATGGATTGAATAAAATTGCAAAGCAATTGGATCGTGATATTCAAAAGGGTCGCAGAACAGAGGAAGAAAAAGAGGGCATACTTTCTAGAATAGTAGCTTCAACGAATCTAGAGGATGCAAAAGATGTCCAATTAGTCATAGAAGCAGCTACGGAAAATAAGACTATTAAGCTTGATATTTTCCGTAAGCTGGATGAAATTGCTCCAAGTGAAGCGATTCTTGCCAGCAATACCTCATCCTTACCAATAACAGAAATTGCTGCAGTGACCAAAAGACCAGAAAAAGTAATCGGTATGCATTTCTTTAACCCTGTTCCAGTTATGAAACTAGTAGAAGTTAATAGCGGGTTGGCCACTTCAGGAGAAACATTCACTACAGTGGAAAATTTGGCAAAGGAAATGAAAAAAGTACCTGTTCCTATTAAAGATTACCCAGGGTTTGCGGTAAATCGAATTCTAATTCCTATGATAAATGAGGCCATCTATGCCGTATATGAAGGAATTTCAACTGCAGAAGGAATCGATGAAGTAATGAAACTTGGTGCCAATCACCCAATGGGACCGATTACTCTTGCCGATTATATTGGATTAGATACTTGTCTAGCCATCATGGAAGTGCTGTATGAAGGATTTGGCGATCCAAAATACCGTCCATGTCCGCTCCTTAGAAAATATGTTGAAGCTGGGTGGCTTGGAATAAAAACTGGTCGAGGATTCTACGTTTATAGCTAAGGGAGGCTATTATAATGAAGGAATTTAACACTCTTTATCTAATTGTTGATGAAAACATTGCCGTGATCACCATTAATAGGCCGAAATATTTAAATGCTTTAAATTCAGAGGTTTTAATAGAATTATCTGAAGCAGTTGATTTAATTGACAAGGATCCAACTATCCGCGCTGTCATTTTGACTGGAGCAGGTGAAAAAGCATTTGTTGCTGGTGCCGATATATCTGAAATGAAATCAAAAGATGTTCTTGAGGCACGTGAATTTTCATCTTTAGGAAATAAAATTTTTTCTAAATTAGAAAAACTGAGAATGCCCGTTATTGCGGCTGTTAATGGCTTTGCACTTGGAGGTGGCTGTGAACTGGCAATGGCCTGTGATCTTCGTATTGCTGGGAACAAGGCAAAGTTTGGTCAGCCAGAGGTTGGTCTTGGAATCATGCCTGGATTTGGAGGCTCTCAGCGTCTCGCCCGCCTTGTAGGAAACGGGATTGCAAAGGAAATTTTGTATACTGGCGCCATGATTGGTGCTGAACGCGCATATGAAATTGGCCTTGTAAATCGTGTTGTCGACTCAACTGTGGTATTGGAAGAAGCCAAAAAAATGGCACAAGCGATTGCTGCCAAGTCACCAATTGGAATTTCTTTCAGCAAGAAAGCTGTCAATGAGGGCACAAATATGGACCTTGAACATGGATTATCCCTAGAAGTTGAATTATTTGGCTCACTTTTCTATACTAAGGACCAAAAAGAAGGAATGTCCGCCTTTTTAGAAAAGAGACCGGCAACGTTTCAAGGTAAATAAAGTCTATTATTTTTAATAAGGTGTTGGTGTAGGGAGGCTCTTACAGCCGTGTAAAAGCTAAAGAGTCTCCTAAGACCGCCGCTTAAAAGCTAATGCCTGGTAAGAAATCAACAGGTAAGTAAGGGACATGTTCGTGACTGGATTGGAGCAAAGAAAAGGGATGCCTACAATTCTACTATTAATAGTTAATAAGGGGAGGAAAAGAGATGAGTTATCTAGATAAATATAAAGAGAAAATTTGTACAGCTGAAGAGGCAGTTCGTATTGTTGAGCCTGGTGATGATATTATTTTTCCAATTACTCCAGGAGAACCGCTTGCATTGTTTGAAGCTCTGCCATCCAATCAAAAGCTTCGCGGGAATCGCCTTTATAGAATGATTCCTAACTTCCCAGCCATAAATGTAGATCAAGAAAAGGTTCAACAAGTCTCACTATTCCTTGGGGGATTTGACCGTAAAGGATTTAATGATGGAACTATCGATTTACTACCTAACCATTTTTCTGATATTCCATCATTATTAAAATATTCAACATCAAACCGCGTGCTAATGGCTACTGTTTCACCAATGGATGAGGAAGGTTATTTCTCCTTCGGAACTAGTGTCAGCTATCTTGGTGCTTTATTAGATGATGCAAAGGCAATCATCGTTGAAGTCAATCAAAATATGCCGCGTACATTTGGTGAACAAAATCGTGTTCATGTTAGTCAAGTAACGGCTCTAATCGAAAATGATTTTGCCTTGCCATCACTTCCTGATCCAATTCTCAGTGATAAGGACATGAAAATTGGTCAATCAATTGCAGAATTAATTCAAAATGGTGATAACGTTCAAATTGGATTTGGATCCATGCCAAATGCTGTTATGGAATTTTTAAAGGGCCACCGCGAATTAGGGGTTTATACAGAAATTCTACCAGATAAAGTGGTTGATTTATTTGAAAGCGGTGTCATTACCAACTCAAAGAAAAAAGTTCATCCTGGGAAATTCACTGCAACGTTTGCTCTTGGGTCACGGAAATTGTACGACTTTATGAACAATAATAAGGATGTTTATATGGTACCCTGCAATGTTTGTAACAATTTTCGAAACATTGCACAGCTAGATCATATTGTATCGGTTAATTCAACCGTAGAGGTGGATTTCCTTGGACAGTGTAATTCCGAGATTATCCAAGGAAAATATTATTCTTCCACAGGTGGTCAGGGTGACTTTTCAAAAGGAGTTCGCCTAGCCGAGCATGGAAGGGGAATTATTTGTCTATATTCTACTGCTAAAAATGATACTTTCTCAAAAATTGTTCCAATGCTGCCGCAAGGTGCCGTTGTGTCCACATCTAAAAATGATGTAGATATTATTGTAACAGAATATGGTATCGCAGAATTGAAGGGAAAAACTGTCCAAGGCCGAACAGAAGCCTTAATCAAAATTGCTCATCCAAAATTCAGAGAAGAACTTACCTTCGATGCCATTAAGCGCGGTTTCCTTCCACAAAAGAACTTTTTTACCGTTTAATTTTTAGGGGCCTGACCCCCACTGCTTTAAAGCAGTGGGGGTCAGGCCCCATCATTTTAATTGAAACCTAAAACAGTTTCACCGATTTTTGCCAAAAGCTCTTGTCCTTCTATTGTAGGATGTACATCTAAAGGTCGAACGTAGATAGCTTGGTTTTCACCAAAGGCAGAATAGGCGTCTGCAAGTTTAGTGTTTGTATGTGTTTGAACAATTTTTGCAATGGCAGGATTTATAATAGTAGATAATAATTGATTAGCAGGAACATGTAGAGATGTACCAATCTGAAATGGATTATAGATGTTATATACTACGATCGGAGCATCTGTTAGTTTTGATATTTCTTGGATGATTTGATCTAAATTGTTCGTTAAGATAGGGAGCATGGTAGGAATCTGTCCCAATAATAATTGAGGATTTCCGTTGCTCACTTTTACTGCTTGAAGAAGATCGTTGCTTCCGATATCTAATGTAACATAGTTTGCATGCTTGATAGACTGTCTAAAATTTTGATCATTTTTCACTGCATTTAAAAGGTCAGTAGTTGTCCAACCCGGAATTCCTAAGTCGCTTACATATAATTGCGCATTTTCTCCCATTAGAAAAGGGAAAGCATATGGGGAAGGTTCATTATTATCAACCCCCAAATTATAACCAAAGGTGATAGAATCTCCTAAACCCACTAAATCAATCTTTCCATAAGCATTTCCATTGTTTTCTTTCGCAAAAGAAGTAGACGCAAATAATGTTCCAGCTAAAGCAATTGAAGCAAACGATAGACTCAACCTTTTGAATTTCATACAATTCCTCCTATTTTAATTGATATTATGTTCGATAACTAGCTTATAAGATATGTGTAAAAAATGATGTCGAAACCTTGTAGGATAAAAAAATATTTATAGCAAGTGAGTTGAAATTAGTAGGCTTATTGGAAAACCCTAATTTTTGAGTTTTCACTAGAAAAATGGTTAAAATGGTAATAGGAAAACAAAATTACAACCTATTTTTTGAAGGGATGGTTAGAGTGGCACTGATTCATTGTCAGTTTTTTTCAGAGGTTTTACAATTAAGTACCTCCATGACGGTACTCTTACCGCAGCAAACATCAACACAAATTGGAATGGAAAATAAAACTTTAGGTAATAAACACAAGACATTATATCTGCTTCATGGCTTTAGTGATGATGATACCATTTGGACTAGAAGAACTTCAATTGAGAGATATGTTGCACCTCTCGGTTTAGCTGTTGTCATGCCTCAGGTCCATCACAGCTTTTACACAGATATGAAATACGGAAATAAGTACTGGACGTTTCTGACGGAAGAGCTTCCCTCAATCGCAAGATCATTTTTTCCTCTGTCTGATGCAAGGGAAGATAATTTTGTGGCTGGTCTGTCCATGGGGGGATATGGGGCGTTGAAATGGGCGTTAAACCGTCCAGAACACATTAGTGCTGCGGCAAGTTTATCAGGAGTAACCGATATTGTAAGTCACAGTAATAGACAAAATCGTGAGGGAATCTTCAAATTAATTTTCGGGGATGACGAGATCTCAGGAACTGAACATGACTTATTTTCACTTATTGAAAAAACGCAGATGAATGAAAGAAAACCTATCTTGTATCAGTGCTGTGGAACAGAGGACTTTTTGTATGAAGACAATGTCCGTTTCAAAAAGTTATGTGAGAAAACAAACTTCAATTTAACCACTGATTTTGGCCTGGGAGACCATGAATGGGGTTATTGGGATAAAAAAATTCAGGATGTATTGGCATGGCTTCCATTGTAGGGTGCCTGACCCCCGTTGCTGTAAAGCGTTAACGCGGTGGTGGTCAGGCACCAATTTTATACCAATGCCTTTTCCAAATCATCAATTAAGTCACTACACTCTTCGAGGCCAACTGAAATTCGGATCATCCCAGGGCTTATGTTGGAGGTGATGAGGGCTTCGGTGTTATGCCCATAATTAGGTGATAGAGCTAGGCTTTCAAATCCACCCCATGAAACCCCAATTTTAAATTGCTTTAATGAATTTAGGACATTTCTAACCGCCTCAAATGTATCATTTTTTAATTCGAAGCTTAATAAACCAGAATAGCCTTTCATCTGTGTTTTTCCTAATTCAAAATCTGGATGGCTTCTTAACCCAGGGTAATTTACCTTTTTTACTGCCTGATGTTGTTCTAGGAATTTGGAAACGAGAAAGGCGCTTTCTTGATGGGCTTTCATCCGGAGTGGTAACGTTCGAAGCCCTCTTGTTAATAACCATGCTTCATATGGTGGCATCGCACCGCCAAGTAATTGATATTCATCATAAAAAATCCGGTCCATAATTTCAGTGCTGGTGATTAAGGCACCACCGACAATATCACTATGTCCGCCTATGTATTTAGAAACTGAATGGACTACGATATCAATTCCAAATTCCAATGGATTTTGAAAAATTGGAGTCGCCCATGTATTATCAATGATGGTGTGGAGATCATAATGTTTTGCTAATTTAGCCACTTTAGCAAGGTCGACCATTTTAAAGGTCATCGTTGTAGGGCTTTCAAGGTAGATCATTTTGGTCGAAGGTGTTATAGCTTTTTCAATATCCTCCAAGTTGGTGGACTTAATATTGGTATGATTGATTCCAAATTTTTCAATGTACTTGAAAAATTTAGTAGCTGGACCGTAAATATTGCTTACACTTAAAATATGATCGCCTGATCTAACAAACGTTAGGATAGCTGAAGAGATGGCTGCCATCCCCGAGCTAAACAGCTTACATCTTTCTCCTTTTTCAAGTGCGGCTAATTTTTGCTCTGCAATCTCAACGGTAGGATTATTCCCTCTCCAGTATAGATAGTTATGCTGTTCATCCTTCATTGCTTCAATAAAACTATCAAAATTTTCATAAACAAATAATGAATTTTGATAGATAGGTGGAACGACTGCTCCGTGAAAACGATTGTATTGATCTCCTAAATGTGTACAAATCTGTTGATGATTCATACCGGCTGGATCCATTTAAACTCCTCCAATTCCCTTCATATAGAACCATTATAATTTTAATTTTTCAGCGGTGCAAAGAGAAAAATGGGCTAGGGAGCCTGTATATGAAGTACAAAACAGTATTTAACGCTACTTTTCCTTTTTTATAGATTTCATTATGAAGTGCATGAAGATTAGCTCATAAAAAACCCTCACTCTTTTCATTCAAGAGTGAGGGTTTTAACTGTTAAACATTCATTTTTACAACGGTTTTATGATCTTTTGTAATCATTTTACGAACAAATGGTACGACCCAACGGTCAAGGCCGATACGACCTGCGTTAAAGCCTGCTGCAAGAATCATTACACCTAGTAAAATATCAAGTGGGTTGCTAGAAACAGTACCTGCCATTACGTAAGAGAAATTCATAACGAGTGCGAAGAAGGCAGCGGCAGTTGTTAAGCATCCTAGTATTAATCCTATACCAACAAGGAACTCACCTAAAGGAATGATTGTATTGAAAAGGTGTGCATTTGGTAAAGCAAAATGTTTTAAGAACCCCACATAAGTGGCATTTACTATACTACCATCCGGTCCTTTAACAGGATTGGCCAGCGCGCCTTTTAGATAGCCTGTTGCGTCAAAACCGCCAGTAAGCTTATGATAACCTGCTGTTATCCACTCATATCCAAGATATAATCGTAAAACCGTAAGGATAGCTGCAGCAATTTTATTTTCTCTTAAAAATTGATTAAACATATGAAACTCCCCTTTATGAAAAGTTTTATTATTAACTTGTTTACATGGTTATTATAGTCTTTAAAATTTGAATGGAGAGTCTGTTAATCACTGTTTCACATATTCGTAAAAAAGGTTTGAACAAATTATTACAACCACCTTTAAAAAGTGTTTTATAGGAGAAAAGGAGTTTTAAAATGTAATAAATTCATAGGACCATAAAGTTTTTTTATTAAAATAAAACGGACTCCATTTTCAAATCAAAAAGGTACAGTATTTAATAAAATATTTAATTGACAAATCCTATAGGTATGGTAGGATTAAAAATATCATTTAAATATTGCTTATCTAGAGCGGCTGAGGGACTGACCCAGTGAAGCCCGGCAACCTACGAATGTAAGGTGCTAATTCCAGCAAAATGAACTCATTTTGGAAGATAAGGTGTAACCTTAGAAAAGCGCCTTTCCAAATGGAAAGGCTTTTTGTTTTTTAAGTCAAGACTTTTGCATTACCCCTATGGGATTTAAAGGGAGGGAAACAATCAATAAGAAATGTAGGCAATATAATTACGCTGACTAGAATGACTAGAGGCGGTTTCCACTTTTCTAAGTGTGAAACTGCCTTTTTTATTTGTTAGCAGTTCCTTTGAATAATAAACAAATTTTTAAAATTACTATTACCATGTGAGGTGGATTCTTGTGGAACTTCAGGTTATAAACAACCCATTCAGTAAGGAGCAGGCAGAGGCCTTAAATCAACTTCTTCAAACATTAACAGAATCACAAAAGATTTGGTTAAGTAGTTATCTAGCTGCTTCGCAGACTTTTTTAAGTTCAAAGCCAAGTAATACGGAGCAAAGTTCAAAGGAGGTAACGATTCTTTACGGATCTCAGTCAGGAAATGCACGAGGATTAGCAGGAAAAGCTGGGAAGGTATTGGAGGATAAAGGGTTTCTAGTAAACCTTTCAAGTATGGCGGATTTTAAACCGAACCATTTAAAAACAATACAAAATCTTCTTGTGATTGTAAGTACACATGGAGAAGGAGATCCACCGGATACTGCCTTGTTATTTTATGAATATCTCCATAGTAAACGGGCACCAAAGCTGGATTCAATTCGCTTTTCTGTTTTATCACTTGGGGATAGCTCCTATGAGTTTTTCTGTAAAACAGGAAAAGATTTTGATATCCGACTAGAACAGCTTGGAGGCACCCGATTATATCCTCGTTTTGATTGTGATGTTGATTATGATGAGGCAGCAGCAGAATGGTTGGATGGTGTTCTAGGCAGCATTGGAAATCAACAAAACGAAACATCGACAGTGGGTCATGTTTCGTTACCACAAGAAATCGGAACTGAATTTTCAAGAACCAATCCATTTAAGGCAGAAGTACTTGAAAATCTTAATTTAAATGGAAGGGGCTCAAATAAAGAAACACGGCACTTGGAATTATCACTAGAAGGCTCAGGTCTCACCTATGAACCAGGTGATGCATTAGGAATTTATCCGGAAAATGATCCGGAATTAGTAGGAGGGCTTTTGGCCAAATTAGCCTGGGATTCAGGCGAGACCATAGTAATCAATAGGCTGGGAGATATTCTTCCTCTAAAAGAAGCACTCACCTCCTTTTATGAAATAACAGTATTGACAAAACCGCTCCTCCAAAAGGTGTCAACATTATTGACTAATAAAGACCTTGAGGCACTTTTGTTACCAGAGAATCAAGAAAAGCTAAAAGAGTATATTGAGGGGCGTGATTTGCTCGATTTCGTTCATGATTTTGGGCCATGGGGTGGAAGTGCTCAGGAATTTGTTTCTGTTTTAAGAAAAATACCTCCCCGCCTTTATTCAATAGCGAGCAGTTTATCCGCAAATCCCGAAGAAGTACACCTGACAATTGGTGCGGTTCGGTACGAATCACATGGGCGAAATCGAAAAGGAGTTTCCTCCTGTTTCTGTGCTGAACGAATTCAGCCTGGTGACAGGCTTTCTGTCTATATTCAACAAAATGAAAATTTTAAATTGCCAAGTAATCCTGAAGCCCCAATTATTATGGTTGGACCTGGTACGGGTGTCGCACCATTTCGTTCATTTTTGCAGGAGCGAGAGGAAAAGGGTTCAAATGGAAAGTCGTGGTTGTTTTTCGGCGAACAGCAATTTGTAACGGATTTCCTATATCAAATTGAATGGCAAAAATGGTTGAAAAGTGGCGTTCTAACAAAAATGGATGTAGCATTTTCACGGGATAAAAATAAAAAGGTATATGTGCAGCATCGGATGCTGGAAAAAATTAAAGAATTGTTTAAATGGTTAGAAGAAGGGGCAGTTGTATACATTTGTGGGGATGAAAGAAACATGGCCCACGATGTCCACCAAACATTGATTAAAGTTATTGAAAAGGAAGGCAATGTAAGCCTTGAAAAAGCAGAAGAATATCTTGCAAATATGGCCCGACAAAGGCGTTACCAGCGAGACGTATATTAAAAGGGGGATTAAATATGGGGGAAGATCAAGTCTTAACAGCACCAGGCGGCAAGCCAAGTGATGTAGAAAGAATAAAGGATGAAAGTCATTTTTTGCGCGGTACATTAAAGGAGGTAATAGAAGAACCAATTAGCTTAGGAATTCCTGAAGATGATAACCGGCTTATGAAGTTTCATGGCAGCTATCTTCAAGATGATCGGGATTTGCGGACCGAGAGACAAAAGCAAAAACTTGAACCTGCCTATCAGTTTATGCTGCGTGTTCGTTTACCTGGCGGTGTAGCCACACCTGCACAATGGCTTGTTATGGATGATCTCGCCGAAAAAAATGGAAATGGAACTTTAAAAATCACGACAAGGCAAACATGGCAAATGCATGGAATTTTAAAATGGAATATGAAAGAGACGATACAAAAAATCCATTCCACTTTATTAGATACGATAGCAGCATGTGGGGATGTGAATAGGAATGTATTATGCAGCTCAAATCCTTATCAATCTGAAGTTCATTCTGAGGTATATGAATGGTCAAAAAGACTGAGTAATGCGCTATTACCAAAAACAAGGGCATATCACGAAATTTGGCTTGACGAGGAAAAGGTTGCAGGTTCAAAGGAAATGGATGATACGGAACCAATGTATGGACCGTTATATTTACCAAGAAAATTTAAGATTGGCATTGCGGTTCCACCATCTAATGATATAGACGTTTTTTCGCAGGATCTTGGCTTTATTGCGATTATAGAGGGAGGAAGAATTATCGGGTTCAATGTTGCCATCGGTGGGGGTATGGGTAGCTCACACGGTGATAAAACCACCTATCCACAGCTGGCAAAAGTGATTGGATTCTGTCCACCAGAAAAAATATACGAAGTGTCAGAAAAAACGATCACTATTCAACGTGACTATGGAAACCGTTCTGTAAGGAAAAATGCCCGGTTTAAATACACCATTGACCGGTTAGGTCTCGAGACTGTAAAAAACGAATTGGAACAACGGCTGGGATGGAAGTTTGAAGAAGCGAGAGCCTTTCAATTTGAGTATAATGGTGACCGCTACGGATGGGTGAAAGGGTTGGAAGATAAATGGCACTTCACCCTATTTATTCAAAATGGAAGAGTCGCTGATTTTGGTGAATATAAGTTAAAAACAGGTTTACGTGAAATCGCTAAAATCCATACAGGAGAATTTAGATTAACTACGAACCAAAATATCATTATTGCCAATATCACTAGCCAGAGTAAGGAAAAAATAACAGAGCTTATTAAAAAGTATGGCTTAACGGATGGGGAATATTATTCAGCCTTAAGGCGCAGTTCAATGGCATGTGTGGCGTTGCCTACATGTGGCTTAGCAATGGCTGAAAGTGAACGTTTTTTGCCAAAACTGATTGATAAAATTGAAACAATTGTGGATGAAAATGGTCTTAGAGAGAAAGAAATTACCATTCGAATGACTGGCTGCCCAAATGGATGTGCCCGCCCGGGGCTTGGTGAAATTGCCTTAATGGGAAAGGCTTCTGGTAAATATAATATGTATTTAGGGGCTGCCTTTGATGGCAGTCGTCTGAATAAAATGTACCGGGAAAATATAGGTGAGGATGAAATAGTAAGTGAATTACGTTTGCTGCTTACCCGTTACGGTAAAGAACGGTTGGAGGGTGAGCACTTTGGGGATTTTGTAATTCGGTCAGGAATTATAAAGGCAACGACAGATGGAACTAATTTTCATGACTGATCATAGTTCAGAACATCAAAACCTGTGAATAAAAATTCCATCATTTTTAGAAATATTTTTCTTGACTTAGGGTAAGAGAAGATGGTATTTTTTTAACTAATAAAATAAAATTAATAATTCCTATAGGTATTGTAGGAATAAATCAAATGAATGAAATGCTTATCAAGAGTGGCTAAGGGACTGGCCCGATGATGCCCAGCAACCTACAAAAGTAAGGTGCTAATTCCAGCAAAATGATTAACATTTTGAAAGATAAGGTGCGAAAAGTAGTACGAAAACGCCTCTTTCAAATGGAAGAGGCGTTTTTTTAGGGGGGGAATCATCTGAATCCTGCGGAATGGAAAGGAATTACTGAGAAGCTTGAGGGAATGCTAGAATCACTTAAGTATGGCTCCATCACACTTGTAATTCAGGATGGAAAGGTAATCCAAATTGAAAAACATGAAAAGGTCCGAATTCAATCAAATAATTCCCGCTGACTAGAGAAACTAGAGGCAGTCTACATCTTTTCTAAGATGGAAGGCTGTCTTTTTTTTGAGAAAGGGAGGCAATCATGGAAAAAGTGACTTATGAAAACTGGGTACCTATATCGAATCAATTTGCTATAGATGAAAAAACAAAAGGTGCCTTAGCTGTTTTGCAATGGGCTTACAACCTTTATCCTGAGGATCACATCATCTATGCTTCTAGTTTTGGAGCGGAGGCAATTGTTCTAATTGATTTGATCTATCAAGTAAAGCCCAATGCGCACATTATTTTTCTAGATACTGATCTTCATTTTCCTGAAACGTACGATGTCATCGATAAAATTGAAGCACGTTTCCCAACACTCAGAATTGAGCGTAAAAAACCAAATCTGAGCTTAGATGAGCAGGCTGCCATTTATGGCTCTGCCTTATGGAAAAGGGATCCAAATCAATGCTGTCATATTAGAAAAGTGATTCCGCTTAGGGAGGTTCTAACAACAAAAGAAGCCTGGATTTCTGGCCTTCGGAGGGAGCAATCCCCAACTAGGAAGGATACACACTATGTAAACAAGGATGAGAAATTCAAAAACATTAAAATTTGCCCGCTTATTCACTGGACAGGGGATGAGGTATGGTCCTACATCAGAGAAAAAAATCTTCCTTATAACAAACTGCATGACGAGAATTATCCAAGTATAGGCTGTTTCCCATGTACAATGCCTACTGAAACCGATGGGGATTCCCGATCCGGCCGTTGGATGGGAAGTTTTAAAACCGAGTGCGGGTTGCACACTAAATAAAGGAGGTTATTACAACGCTTACACTAATTGCGATTTCCATAGGATTATTTTTTGCGATGAATATTGGTGCAAGTGGAGCAGCATCCTCTATGGGTATTGCATATGGCTCAGGTATTATCAAAAGACAAATAGCATTGTTTTTATGTGGATGTGCCGTTTTTTGGGGAGCTTGGCTTGGGGGAGGAGAAGTGGTAAAGACCATTGGGAATGGGATTGTTCCAAGCAGTACATTTACAGCCTCCATTGCACTCATTGTTTTAGCTTCAGCTGCAATGTCATTGGCATTAGCCAATATTTTCGGCATCCCGCTTTCTACTAGTGAGGTCGCAGTAGGTTCAGTGATTGGAGCAGGAATTGTCTATCAATCTGTTTTTATTGGAAAGATCATATGGATCAGCATGTTTTGGCTGTTAACTCCTTTTCTTGCTTTTTTCATTGCCCTTTTGGCTGAGTCATTATTAAAACTAAAAATAATTAACAACTTGATAAGAAATCCGAAGGCCCGTCCAATTGTGGCACTTTTAGTTGTCATCATGGGTATGTTCGAGGCATTTTCCGCCGGTATGAATAATGTTGCAAATGCTGTAGGGCCACTTGTGGCAGCAGGATTAATGACAAAAGGTGCAGGCATCCTTTGGGGAGGTTTGGCGGTATCTATTGGCTCCATCCTTTTTGGTCATCGAGTCATTGAGACAAATGGGAGAAAAATAACTTCTCTTAAACTGGAGGAAGGCTGTGTGATTTCTGGGATAGGTGCAAGTATTGTAACGATTGCCTCATTATTTGGCATTCCGGTACCTCTGACTCAAATCACCACCTCTTCCATTATAGGAATTGGATTTGTCAATCAGGGGAAGGAAGTTTTTAAAAAGGCTATTGTTTTTCGGCTCCTAACCGTTTGGATTGTCTCTCCAGTATTATCTATGGTGTTATCCTATACCATTATTCAATTAGTCATTGTTCAAAATATTTATCCCATTATAGCGATGGCTGGGGTCTTCATTTCGGTAATAGGTATAACGTATTTACTAAAACAAACTACCTCTAAGACTACCCAACAAATAACAAAAGAATAAAACGGATAAAGAAAGGTTGATTTGAATGTCATTTTTACCAAAACCACATGGAGGAAAACTAATTCAATTATTCGATCCTTCTTATGATGTAAGCAAGGTACACGGGGAGATTCATATTGATGCTATTGCCTTAAGTGATCTTGAATTAATTGGGATTGGACTTTTTAGCCCTTTAACGGGGTTTCTTGGAAAAAAGGATTATGATTCTGTCGTTGAAAACATGCGTTTAGCAGATCATACAGTTTGGTCCATCCCAGTCACTTTACCTGTTTCAAATGAGGTTGCTGAAGGACTGGAGATTGGTGAAAGTTATAAGCTTATTTTTAATAATCAGGTTTATGGATTGATTAAGGTTTCTGAATGGTACGAATCTGATCTGAAAAAAGAAGCCTTACATGTATATAAAACAGAAGAACTTGCACATCCAGGAGTGAGGCGGCTTTTCGAAAGAGGCCCTGTTTATGTAGCTGGGGAAATCATACTTGTCAAGAAACCAGAGAAGGGTGTATTTCAAGATGTTTGGTTAGAGCCAAAGGATACACGTGCATTATTTGAAGAAAAGGGGTGGAAAACAGTTGTTGGGTTTCAAACAAGAAATCCAATCCATAGAGCCCATGAATATATTCAAAAAGCTGCTTTAGAAACAGTAGATGGATTATTTGTAAGTCCACTTGTTGGAGAAACAAAATCAGATGATATTCCAGCAGATATTCGATTGAAAAGCTATCATGTATTGCTTGAAAACTACTATCCTACCAATCGTGTTCATTTAGGTGTCTATCCAGCGGCAATGAGATATGCAGGACCAAGGGAAGCCATTTTTCATGCAATCGCCCGCAAAAATTTTGGATGTACACATTTTATTGTTGGACGCGACCATGCAGGTGTAGGAAATTATTATGGAACATATGATGCACAGCATATTTTCAGCCATTTTACAGAAGAAGAGTTGGGTATAAAACCATTATTCTTTGAACATAGCTTTTATTGCAATAAATGTGAAGGAATGGCTTCTGATAAAACCTGCCCACATACAGTTGAGGATCGTGTTATTCTTTCTGGAACAAAGGTGAGGGAGATGCTGCGCTCTGGGGCCCTTCCTCCATCAACTTTCAGTCGCCGGGAGGTTGTGGAAATATTAATAGAAGGAATTAGAGAAAAGGAAACTGTTTAAGGAGGACCTAAGATGTCGAAATCAACAAATATTACTTGGCACGAAGCCTCTGTTAATAAAAATGACAGACGGTCGAAAAATGGTCACGGAAGCTGTGTTCTATGGTTTACTGGCCTGTCGGGATCTGGAAAATCCACCATTGCAAATGCTGTTTCAATGGAATTGTATAGGCAGGGGATAAGTGAATATGTTTTGGATGGTGACAATGTCCGTCACGGATTAAATAAGGATCTTGGTTTTTCAAATCATGATCGAACGGAGAATATTCGACGAATTGGAGAGGTGGCAAAACTATTTGTTGATAGCGGTAAAATTGTGACTACAGCCTTTATTTCTCCTTTTCAATCAGATAGAGATCAGGTAAGAGCATTGTTTGATGAAGGAGAGTTTATTGAAATTTATGTGAGCTGTCCTCTCGATGTGTGCGAGCAAAGAGATCCGAAAGAGCTATATGCAAAGGCTCGACGTGGTGAACTAAAGGACTTTACGGGGATAGATTCACCATACGAGATACCCGCACATCCGGAAATCGTTATTGAAACGAATCAACTTACAGTTGAAGAAACGGTTCGGCATGTTTTTGTCTATTTGCGGAAGAAAAGAATTCTTAATGGAAGAAAAGCAATCTAATCAAGCATAGAGGGATGAGGGGGTTTCTGGATGGTAGGAAAGGTTTATTTAGTAGGTGCTGGTCCGGGAGACCCAGAGCTTATTACAGTCAAAGGGCTAAAATGCATACAACAGGCTGATGTCATTTTATATGATCGATTAGTGAATTCTGAACTGCTTCAGCATGCAAAAGAAGGAGTGCAGCTAGTCTATTGTGGGAAGCTTCCGCACTACCATACTATGAAACAGGAAACAATTAATAGCCTGCTAGTGAAATATGCAAAAAGGGGTTACGAGGTTGTTAGATTAAAAGGGGGAGACCCATTTGTTTTTGGGCGTGGTGGTGAAGAGGCTGAAGAATGCCGCCGTTTAAATATCCCGTTTGAGGTGGTTCCAGGTATTACAGCTGGCATTGGAGCTTCTGCTTACGCAGGAATTCCTGTAACCCATCGTTCATTAAGCAAAAGTTTCGCATTTATTACCGGGCATCAGGCAGGTGATAGGGAAGCAGACCATCAATGGGCCCATTTGGCAAAAGCAGTTGATACAATATGTGTGTATATGGGAATAGCCCATCTCTCCACCATTACCAAAAATTTAATTGCAAATGGAAAAGCACCTGAAACCCCAATTGCTCTTGTGAATTGGGGAACGATACATGATCAAAAAACTGTAATCGGTACCCTTGAAACAATTGAATCCCGTGTAAAAGAAGCAAAAATCTCAAACCCAAGTATGATTGTGATCGGTGAGGTTGTCCGTTTACATGATAAACTCAATTGGTTTGAAAAAGAAATCATATCAAATATGCCTATTGCGCAAGGGTAACGTTAGAAGGGAGCCATTCTAGATGAATGCGATTCTTTATATTGGTCATGGTACAAGATTGAAAATGGGAATTCAGGAAGTAGAATCTTTTTTGAAAAGGGTTATTCAACGGATTGATGTTTCCATTCAAGAAATTAGTTTTCTGGAACTTGCCAAGCCCTCAATTGAGGATGGCTTCGTGAAATGCGTGGAAAGAGGAGCAACTAACATTATAGTGTCCCCCATATTTTTACTCCCTGCCAGCCACATCAAAATTGATATCCCTCAAATCTTGGAAAACTTGATGAAAAGGTATCCCAGTGTTCAAGTGGAGGTGAGAAATCCTCTTGGCCTGCAGAATCAGATTCTTGATGGAATGGTGGAGCATATTAAAGAGAAAGCAATTGAAATAAGCCCACATGATTCTATTCTTATTGTTGGAATAGGTGGGGATGATCCAGCAATTAGGGAAATATTCCAAGGGATTACTGAAGGATTAAGTGATAGGCTTGGATGTTCGAATATCTCTGTTTGTTATATAGGCTCATCTAAACCTGGTTTTGAGGAAGCACTTACTCTTATTTCCAAAAGAGAATCAAGGATTATTGTGGTTCCTTATTTATTATTTTCGGGATTACTATTAAATGTAATAAAACAAAGTACAAAAAGGATGCAAAAACAGGGCCAAGCGATTCTTCAAACCGAACCTCTTGGTAATCATTATATGATTGAGGAAATTGTTATTAGGGGCCTGACCCCCAATTGTTAATTTATTAACCATTGGGAGTCAGGTCCTATTTCTGTTTTACCCTGAAAACATGAATATAGAGTTCAAATTTTTGCACAGCATGAATGAAAATATTTGAACGGGTGGGTTAGTACTATTCCTTCATTTTAAACCGTACATTAAATTAACAGATATCTGTATTTTCAAAAAAAGCTTTTGCCGGTAAAAGTAATTGTGTTCATTTTTTGCCAAGCAAAAATGAAGGGAGGGTGTTTGGTTTTGTCCCTGGATAAACGGAGCACATTTATTTTGCAGGAATTGATTAAGGCTGAGGATGAACTTTTAGCTAGTGACCTTATGAAAAAACTAAATGTTTCGAAGCGTACCATCTATTATGATTTGGAAAAGGTAAATGTATGGCTTAAGGAAAACTGCATTCCGCCCATCATGCGTACCTTTTCAAGAGGGTTTTATCTTGATTATGAGACGAAACAAAGGGTTTTAAGTAATTTAAGAAAATTGCGGCATTATCAATATTTCTTCACGAAGAATGAGCGCGTTTCTCTATTGGGGACTATTTTAATTATGAACAATGAATTTGTTCATATCAGTGATTTAATGGAAAGGACTGGCGTGAGCCGGGTGACAACCTTCCATGACCTAGATGTATTAAAACAGGAAATGACTGTATTTCAATTAAGTATTGAATTTCATAAAAAAAGTGGTTATACAGTGAGTGGGAGCGAGAGTAATAAGCGGAAGGCCATCGCTCATTACCTTACACAATTATTTGCTCGCCAAGGATGGGAACAGCTTAAAAATGTGCAATCATTGCTAAATTCAATTGTTTTTAATAATCAATCCCTTTCACTTGATGATCATGTTGCTCCATTGGATGTAACTGATTTTTATACATTATTAGTAGATTATGAGAAAAGCTTAGAGGTAGAGCTGACAGATGAAATGCTGCATACCCTTGCTTTGAACCTGTTCATTATTGGTAAACGGATTGAACAGGATTTATTCGTTCATATTGATGAATGTGAAAAAATAGTTTTAAAGGCTACTCAAGAATTTTTTATTGCTGAAAAGTTATCTATTATTCTTGAGGAAAAAATGAAGTTATTTTTGCTCGAAGATGAAATCTGTTTTCTTACTATGTTGTTATTAGGTTCGAGGGTTAACACTATAAGTGAAGATCAACTAAACAATGAAATGGATGCATTGAAAAATGTGATGAAAAGGTTGATTTTTGATTTTCAAAGATATTCATGCATCATTTTTCAAAATGAAGAAGAATTGGAAAAATTGATGTTTATACACTTAAAGCCTGCTTATTACAGGATTAAGTATGATGTCTTTACGGAAAATCCATTAACAGAAACGATTAAAGAAAATTATCCGGAAGTCTTTCAGATTACAAAAAAGGTTATCTTTCATTTGGAACATTTAGTTCAAAAATGTGTAAATGATCAAGAAACTGCTTATATTGCTATGTATTTCGGGGGGTGGCTAAGGCGTCAGGGGGCGACACCTACAACCAGGCATCGTGCCATTATAGTATGCGGTTCTGGGATTGGAACCTCTAATTTACTTCGCCTTCAATTAGAGCAGCTCCTAGCAACTGTTAATATAGTAGATTCGATTTCCCTGCGAGATTACCAGAAGAATCAATTTGATGCAGACTTGTTCTTCTCGACTGTTTCAATCAAAGACAAAGGCATTCCCGTCATTCAGGTTAATCCTATATTAACTGATGAAGATAAAAGGCTGATTCTCACAAAATTAAATTCGATAGAGGGCAGTGAAATAAACGTAAAACCAACACTGTCTGCCTTGTTAAACGTGATTCAAAAGCATACAAAAATCATGGATGAGCAAAAGCTGATGCAAGATTTAAAATCACTTTTACAAATAACGGAAATTATTCCTAAGGAGTCAAAAAAGCCGATGCTACATGAGTTATTAACGAAAAAAACGATTCAATTTAAAACGGAAGTTAGAACTTGGGAGGAAGCAATTTTTGAAGCCTCAAAGCCTTTATTAGAGCAAGGAAATATTACGGAATCTTATATTGAAGCGATGATTGACAATGTTAAGAATCTAGGGCCCTATATTGTCATTGTCCCGGAAATTGCCATTCCCCATGCCCGGCCAGAACAAGGGGTTAAAAAATTAGGTATGAGCTTACTTTGTTTGAAAAATCCAGTAAGTTTTTCGAAAAAGGAAGAGCATCAGGTCCGTTTAGTCATTGTGTTGGCTGCAATCGATAATGAATTACACTTGCAAGCATTATCACAATTGATCACACTCCTTTCAGACGAGGATAAGGTTGCAAAAATGATGTCAGCATCATCTCCCGATGAAATTGTTCCGATTTTACAAGATTTATCGTCACTTACCAATTAATTGAAAGGGTGAAATTCATGAAAATTTTAGCTGTGTGCGGGATGGGATTTGGAAGCAGTATGGTCTTAAGAATGACCATTGAAGGTGTTTTGAAAGAATCTGGTATTGATGCAAGTGTTGCAACCTCCGATATTGGATCAGCAAAAACAGAAAGTGCAGATGTTATTGTTACCTCCGCAGAATTTTCTGATCTCTTAGCAGGAATGAATATTCCAATTGTCACGGTAAAAAATTATGTGGATCGCAATGAGATGAAAGTAAAGTTAATCCCGGTATTAAAAAATAAGGGGGAGTAAAGAATGGCTGTCTTACATTTTATTGTAAATGAAATTTTGAGTAATGCTGCAATCCTTGTGGGTTTCATGGCACTGATCGGTTTATTGGCATTGAAAAAGTCCGTTAGTGATACCATTACAGGAACATTGAAGACAATTGTTGGCTTTTTAATCCTTGGTGGAGGGGCTGGAATCATTATTGGAGCTTTAAATCCCTTAGGTGCCATGGTTCAATCAGGATTTCATCTACACGGGGTTATTCCAACAAATGAAGCAATTGTTGCTATTGCACAGAAAAACTTTGGAGCACAGACTGCGATCATTATGGCATTGGGCTTTGTTGTTAACCTCCTTTTAGCACGCTTAACTCCTGCTAAATTTATCTTCTTAACCGGCCATCATTTATTCTTTATGGCAACAGTTTTAGCAGTTGTTTTAGGAAGTGCAGGGATTACTGGGGTTAACCAAGCTATCCTGGGAGCTATTTTCCTCGGAACAGTTGGTACCATGATGCCAGCTCTTGTTCATCCGTTTATGAAAAAGGTTACGGGTAATGCACCTTTTGCGTTAGGCCATTTTAATACATTAGGTTACATTATTTCAGCGTTAATCGGAAAAGCAGTTGGCAAAAACAGCCGGACAACTGAAGAAATTCAAGTTCCTAAGAAATTTGGTTTTTTACGGGATTCTCTTGTCATGACTACTTTAACGATGATCATTATGTACCTTATTTTAGCTATTGTTGCAGGTCCAAATGCAATTAAGGAATTTACTAATGGTCAAAATTATATTGTTTATGTACTTGTGCAGGCGCTTACCTTTGGTGCTGGTATTGCCGTTGTCTTAATGGGGGTTCGGATGATTCTAGCGGAACTTGTTCCAGCCTTCCAAGGAATTGCAAATAAAATTGTACCAAATGCTCTTCCTGCGTTAGATTGCCCTACAACCTTTACATTTGCTCCTACAGCTGTAATTGTTGGATTCATTTCAAGTCTTATCGGCGGTATTATTAGTATGTTTTTAATGGGGCCACTTGGTTTAGCCCTTATTATTCCTGGAATGGTGCCTCATTTCTTTGATGGTGGTACTGCTGGCGTTTTTGGAAATGCCACTGGTGGTCGTAGAGGAGCTGTCATAGGCGCGTTAATTAACGGCTTTTTGATTACACTTATCCCTGCCTTGCTCTTATCCTTCCTGGGATCACTCGGTTTGTCAAACACAACCTTTGGTGATTCAGATTTTGGCTGGGTCGGAATCCTTACTGGAGCATTTGCGAAACTAGGTGTGGGTGGTTTTTATATTGTAACCATTATCGTATGCGCCATTTTTATGACTCTAGCAAGTGTTGTGTCCGTTAAAACAAGAAAAAGCGAGTAATCACTCGTTAAAGACTTGAATTTAAAGTAGAAAGGAATGGAAGATAGCATTGAATACATCAATCCAGCAGCTTGCGATCAATACCATCCGAACGCTTGCTATTGATAGTGTGGAGCGTGCCCAATCTGGTCATCCAGGGATGCCGATGGGCGCCGCTCCAATGGCTTTTACGCTTTGGGCCAACTATTTAAATCAAAATCCCGAAAACCCTAAATGGTTTAATCGCGATAGGTTTGTATTATCTTCTGGTCATGGTTCGATGCTTCTATACAGTCTTTTGCATTTATCGGGATTTGAGTTGTCTCTTGAGGATTTGAAAAATTTTCGTCAATTTGGCAGTCGAACACCTGGGCATCCTGAATATAACCATACACCTGGCGTTGAGGCCACAACCGGACCATTAGGCCAAGGCATTGCCATGGCAATTGGAATGGCAATAGCCGAACGGCATTTAGCAGCTATATATAACAAGGAAGGCTATCCAATCGTTGACCATTATACCTATTCCATTTGCGGTGACGGTGATTTAATGGAAGGTGTCTCTAGTGAAGCAGCCTCATTAGCAGGCCACTTAAAGCTGGGCCGTTTTATCCTAATGTATGACTCCAATGGAACATCATTAGATGGTGAAACTACAATTGCTTTTACGGAAAATGTTCGTGGGAGATTTACATCATATGGATGGCAGGTTCTTCATGTTGAAGATGGAAATGACATAGGGGAAATTGAAAGAGCATTGGAAGCGGCAAAACAAGACACCGAGCATCCTTCACTTATAGAAATTAAAACGATGATTGCCTATGGTGCTCCAAATAAAGCAGGGAAAAGTATAGCCCATGGCTCACCACTTGGTAGTGAAGAGGCAAGGGGAGCAAAATCCTTTTATCGCTGGGAATATCCTGAAGATTTTTATGTTCCTAACGAGGTTTATGCTTATTTTTCAAAAATCAAAGAACAAGGGAAACAAAAAGAATTAGAATGGAATCAACTTTTTAATAGGTATAAGGATGAATTTCCTGTTCTTGCAGCACAATTGGAACGAGTCATTTCTGCTAAATTACCAGAAAACTGGACCTCAAACCTTCCCTTATATGAAGATGTAGATCAAAAGATAGCAACCCGGATTACTTCTAATAAAGTGCTTGAAGCCTTGTCAAAGCAGTTACCCGAACTATTTGGTGGTTCCGCTGACCTTTCCTCCTCAACGAAAGGGATCATTAATGGTGGTGGAGAATTTCAAGCTGGACAATATACAGGCCGAAATGTTTCATTTGGAGTGCGTGAGTTTGCAATGGCCGCTACTGCTAATGGGATGGCACTACACGATGGAATACGTCCTTTTGTTAGTACTTACTTTGTTTTCTCAGATTATCTGCGCCCCGCACTTAGATTATCTGCACTCATGGGTGTTCCCGTAATCTATCTTTTTACGCATGATAGTATTGCCGTTGGGGAGGATGGTCCTACACATCAACCGATTGAACAGCTTTTTTCGCTTAGAGCTATTCCAAGGTTATCAGTCATTCGCCCGGCAGATGCCAATGAAACGGCCAATGCATGGAAGGTAATTTTAGAGGAGAGCACCCGTCCGAGTGTACTTGTCTTATCACGCCAGGATCTTCCTATTCTTAAAGGTACCACCCAATTAGCAAAAGAAGGTGTGGAAAAGGGTGCCTATGTCTTATCAAAGGCAAAAGGAAAAGCGGAAGTCTTGTTAATGGGCTCTGGTTCGGAAGTACAGCTTTTGATAGAGGCGAAAAAAATCTTAGCTGAACGTGGAATTGATGTCTCGGTTATTAGCTTTCCTTCATGGGACCGATTTGAAAGGCAATCACAAGAATATCAAAATGAAATATTGCCAGACTCAATAGATAAAAGATTAGCGGTTGAAATGGGATCTTCATATGGCTGGTATAAGTATGTGGGAAGGAAGGGGAAAATTCTTGGTATTGATGACTTTGGGTCATCTGGAAAAGGCAATAAGATTATAGATACACATGGCTTCACCGTTAGGCACATTGTCTCAAAAGTAGTAGAAATGCTAGATTAGTAAGTACCTTTACTAAAAAGCGCGACCCAACAAATTCAATTTGTTGGGTCTTTTCTATTCACGACATATTCAAACTAATAGAGAAATTTACTTCATATTTTATAAGAAGTATTAGCCTACTTAAGGTACAGAAAGACAAGCTTGTTCTTCTTTTCTACTTATTTAACTGTAACTAATGAACTGGTACTATTTCCAAGAACTGTTGTTGGATTTGCACCGTTCCATTTCTGTACTTTATTGTATTCAACCAATTCTGGTGTTAGGGATTTTGATAATGCCTCATTTGCTGCAGCTTCACCGTCCGCTTTAATCTTCACTGCTTGTGCATCTGCCTCTGCATTTAGGATTTTCGTTTGATTATCAATCTTTGCTTTCTCTTGATCTGCTTGTGCTTTCTTGACGTTTAACTCAGCGGTGGCGAGAGCCTGTTGGGATTGTTCCATCCCTTTTGGCGAACCAACATGCGTAAATCCAAATGTGCCGATTGAAATTCCCATTTTATTGAGCTCAATTTCTAGTTCTTTATTAATTTTTTCAGTAACATCTGCTTGGCCGGCACCTTTTATATCATTCCACGTGTACATATGCGTAATTTTATTTACCACATTTTTCATGGTTGGTTTTACGATAGAATCAGAAATGTATTGAATATCCTTTCCTCCAACTGTTTGATATAAGGCTGGAGCATTTTTAGTATTGATTTTCCACGTTAAGGACGTATTTACGGGTAGTTCCTGTTGATCACTCGTTCCCACTGACCATTGCTGATTATCTGATCCACCTTCTTTTGGATTATTGGATAGTACGAGTGACTGCATGTATGTTGGATATTCCTGAACGGCGACACCCCAACCCACCCAATGAATCCCTTGATTTAGCTCTGAAACCTCTCCGTCCATATGCTTAACAATACCTACATTTCCTACACTAATCCACGAAATTCCTGTAAAACCTGCAACTAAAACTAAAACAAGCACAATCGCAAAAATAATAGCACCAAGTTTAAATTTCGTTATTTTCATCTTTTTTATTCTCCTTTTCATTTTCTTCTTTAATTCTATTTTTTACACCTTCTGCTTTATTTCCAATTTTAAAAAAGAGTTTCCAAGAAAAGCAGAATATAATGACTGCCAGAATAACCCCAATCACAACAAGCTGTACGACAATTTCAACCAATTTCATTCCTCCTTTTTTTGAAAAAGTGCAAAATAAAAAGCCCTTTTTATTTTTCGGAATGGCTTCTTCGACAATAACAAAAAAGCCCCCTTAAATAGGCGGTCTCTAGACCTCCTTCGCTTTAGCCGACGAAGTTAGCTGACGGGTAGGATGGCGAAAGAGAAGCTCTCATCCCTTCTGTTTCCAGAATTAACCCCGAAAAATTGGTTCCTCCGCTCCTGAGTTTCCTCAGGACTAAGCCGAAATATTAAATTGCTAATTCATGAAGTAATTGTAAGTCTGAGCCATTTAATTGTAAATGTCTGGATTAGATGAAATCTACGCTAAAATGAACATTTTTTACCAAAAAAAATAGTTTATATCTCGTTTTCTAATCCGCGCTCTATTTTTTAAGGAATATACGTAATTCAATCACCTTTTAGGCCATATTTTCCTAAAAAATTTTAAATGATACAAAATTTTTAAAACTTTATTCATAAGTTGGTAATAATTAACGGACAGCCTATTATCTGTAAAACTAATTAATTTTAAGGAGGAAATTTTATGTTAAAAAGAATACCAATAGCTTATCTTTTTGTGGCTGTTCTATTTTTTACAAGTTTAGGGTCAGGAGCAGTATTTGCAGCAGATGGACAATATTATTATAAAGAACGTTATTGCCATGACCCTGAAATAATAAAGAAGAAAGCTGAAAAATTAGGAATTGAAACAAAGGGTAAAGACACAAAAACAATTGTTAAGGAAATGAAGGAAATGAAAATCAAAAAGGCAGCTAAAGAATTAGGTATTCCAACAGATAATAAGGATCTGCACAGTCTAATACATGAGGTAAGGGATAAAAGAATTTATAATGCTGCTGTAAAATTGGGGATCAAAACAGAAGGTAGAACCACCCACGAGATTTTTAAAGAAATGATGACAAACCATGCAGATAAGGTAAAGAGTTAAAACTGTTTCAATTGGATCGAGATAAATTGCATTAATCATTCATACTATCGAACCTCGCCTTGAAATAAAAGTGAGGTTCATTTTTTAGGTAATATTAGGGGTTATATGTTCATGAAACTTAGCTAGCTGTAGTGTTAACGGGTAAAATTTTAATAAAATAAATCTAAATAAAATATTCTTCATAAATTCTTTTATTTTAGTTGTTATTTATATTGATAATTGTACAAAGTATTGTTAAAAGATGTTATTCTAATGGAAGGAATACAAAAATTTAAAATCGCTTATTTGTAACCTGCTTTTAATGGTGTGGTATAATTGACTAGTTTCATGAAAAATGGGATTGCTTGGAATGGGAAAAGCTAATTCTGAAACAATTGAAAGCAATAAAAGACATTTGTTCTTAGCAACATTAGGGGATATTTAGTGTTAAGAAAGGGCCTTTTAAATGAATAAAAAAGTATTGATTATTTCTTCAAACAACACTGGTCATGGACATAAAAGCATCACTGAATCTTTATGTGAAAAAATTGAAAATGACCATGAAATCAGCGTACATGTAGTAGATGGCTTTGCGCTTGGTGGACATACATTATTAAATATTGGTAAGACATACGGACCAATTACTAGGAAATCTGAAAAGGTATGGGAAATGGTATTTAATTTTTCAGCTGATAACCCATCATTAATTGATAAATTTATTGAAGTGCTGATAAAAAACAACTTCCTAAAATTATTAGATAAGATAAAACCAGATGTGATTTTGTCTGTTCATCCTAATTTTAATGGCTCCATTTTAAATATTTTGAATGAACAAAACATTAAAATCCCATTTATTACACTAATTGCAGACCTTGTAAACATATCTCCTCTTTGGGCAGATAAAAGGGCTGATTTTATTATTAGTCCTACTCTAGAGGCACGTGATAAGTGTATTGAATATGGAGTACCACCTGAAAACATTAAAATATTAGGGTTCCCAGTCCGTTCTAGATTTTTTAGAAATAACACCAATATTAAAGTTGGGTATAGAAATGGTACACCTTTAAAATGCTTAATTATGAGCGGTGGTGAAGGTGTTGGAAATATGAAGGAAATAGCTGAAATATTGCTCGATCATTTTAACAGTGAAGTGAGGATCGTTGCTGGAAGAAATATAAAGCTAAAGACAATATTAGAAAAAACTCTTAAGGGTAAATATGGGAATAAAGTAGAGATTTATGGATTTACCAAAAATATTCAGGATCTCATGTTTGAATCCGATATTGCCTTTACAAGAGGCAGCCCAAATGTTATGTTTGAGGCACTTTCTTCAAATACACCTATCATTATTACTGGAGCCTTACCTGGTCAAGAAAAGGACAACCCCGCTTTTGCAGAAAAGCTAAATTTAGGTGTAATTTGTGAGGATATTAAGGAAATTAAACCTACTATTACAGAATTACTGGAAAATAATGCGGAAAAACTAAATAATATTATAAATTGTCAAAGAAAATTTATAAAACCTCAGGTGGCGGAAGAAATTGTTCAGTTTATTTTAGAGGTAGAAAATTTGGTGGAACGTGACTTGCAATTTGCCTAATGAGTGTAACGGTTAAAAATGGGGAAAATGGGTGAGGAACAATAGGTTCCTTACCTTTTCTTTCTGTCATGTGATTGGGTTAGAGTCTACATCTTTTTAAACACAATAAGAAAAAGGGGTTCTATGTATTTGAATAGATCGAAAACGAAAATGATTTTCACCATATTTGTATTTATATCACTTGCTGCATTCGATAATATCATTATCGGGTTATTTCCGCCACTATTTCCTAACATTGCCCAAGACTTACATGTAAGTATTGCAAAACTGAGTATTATATCAGGAATAAATATTTTAGTTACAGCGGTATCCTCTGTTTATTGGGGCTATCTATCGGGTAAATTTAAACGAAAAAGGCTAATCATGATTGGAACTTTAATTTGGGTCATATCTGTATTCCTTACTTCGATATCCCAAAGCTATATCCAACTTCTATTTTTTCAAATTATAACAGGTGTAGGGTTAGGATGTATTGCCTCCATTGGGTATAGTGTTTTAACCGATTATATTCCATATGGAAAACGCGGCTTGATTTTAAGCCTTTGGGGTATGGCTCAAGGCTTGGGAGGCATAGGTGGTTCGTTATTAGCTTCCTTAACAGCATCGAATTCAAGCTGGAGATGGCCTTTTGAGATAGTGGGTATTATTGGATTTTTCCTCATTATTTTATACTTTTTTGTAGAAGAGCCGTCAATGGGGCAATCAGACCCAGAATTGAAAAGTCTAATCCAGAGCGGACAGTCTTATCATTATTTTATAGAAGCAAAACAAATTTTACCTATTCTATTTAAAGGGAGTAATGTGTATTTATTTTTGCAGGCTCTTTTTATGAATATCGCTACAGGTAGTTTAATTTGGATTCCCACCTTATTTATTTTCAAAATTCAGGAACAAGGATATAGCATGAAAACAGCTATGATTACCGCAGGTTACCTATATGCTATTTTTCAAATAGGGGGGATGACATCCGCTTATTTTGGTCACCTTGGTGATCGCCTGCAAAAGAGGACATATAAAGGAAGAGCTTTTTTAACTTCAATCTTTGTATTTCTTACCATGCCTTTTTACATATTCATGTTTGTTATTCCAATGAAAAATCTTTTATTACCTCATAACCATAATCCTTTAAGCATATTATTTTATTTGATTAAGGAGATTTTTGTTAATCCGTGGATTGCTTTATTGTTTGTTTTATCATTGTTCGCTTCTGCTGCACAATCAGCTAACACTCCTAATTGGCTAGCCCTTATTACAGATGTAAATCTACCAGAGCATCGAGGAACTGCTTTTAGTGTAGCAAATCTATTCAACAGCTTTGGAAGAACCATTGGGAACGTTGGTGTTGGAATAATCCTAGGAGTGATCTCTCTTCATTACCATGAACCAAAAAGCTATGTCATTACTTTATCGATTTTGCAAATTACTCTCATTCCTTCAGCCATTTGTTATATAGTAATGGCAAAAAAGAATATAACGGATATTCTTCATGTGAAAGAGATTTTAAAATTAAGATCAGAGGAAAGTTCTTAGTTTTATTGTTTAAATTTGGTAAGTGGGTTAGAATTATTTTAGAAGTTTAAATATACAGAAAATGATTGAAATGAAATTGCAGGTGGGTGAGAGTAAAAACATGAGTAATCAATTACGAAAAATCCAAAGTATTTTAAATAAATATGTTGGCTTTTTCACACTTGCTGTACTCTGCCTTTGGATCAAAACATTTCTAGCCCAATTAACACAGTTTAAATTAGGGGTTGATGGACCCTTCCAACTTTTTTTATTATTTTTAAATCCTTTAGGTTCATCATTACTTTTTTTAGGCTTTGCTTTTTTTATGAAAGCTCGTAAGAAATATATAGGTTTAATGTCTATTTATTTTTTCTTATCTGCTCTTTTATATAGTAATATTTTATATAATCGATTTTTTAATGATTTTATTACACTACCAACTTTAACTCAGACACAAAATGTTGGGGAGATTGGAAGCAGTGTCGCCTCACTATTTAAGCCATATGATTTTCTATTCTTTATTGATTTTATCATGCTTCTAGTGCTTCTCGTTTTCAGGATTATTAAAATTGATGTTGAAGAAATAGATCGCCGTCGGTTGGGTGCTTTTTTTTCTCTTATATTTTGTCTCACTTGTACAAATTTTGGGTTAGCAGAATTGGATAGACCAGAATTATTAACACGAGGATTTGATCGCAATTATATTGTAAAATATATTGGATTGTATAATTATACGATTTATGATTCTATTCAAAGTACAATGGTGTCTACAGAAAGAGTTATGGCTAGTAGTAATGATATTATCAATATCTACAATTATACGAAGTCTAATTATGCAGAACCTAATCCAAAGTACTTTGGTGTTGGAAAAGGAATGAATGTGGTATATTATCATCTTGAGTCTTTCCAAAACTTCTTAATTGATTACAAGTTACACGGGGAAGAAGTAACTCCTTTTTTAAACTCATTAACAAATGATAAAAATACCATTTATTTTGATAACTTTTTCCATCAAACAGCCCATGGGAAAACATCCGATGCTGAATTTATGTTAGAAAATTCATTATTTGGATTACCACAGGGTTCAGCTTATATGTTAAAAAGCTTAAATACTTATCAGGCTGCACCAGCTATTTTACATCAACAAGGATATACAACAGCCGTGTTCCATGGAAACTCGGGAACCTTTTGGAATCGAAATGAAATATATAAATCATTTGGATATGATCATTTCTTTGATTCAAGCTACTATACAATAAACTCCGACGACATGGCTGAATATGGATTAATGGATAAGCCATTTATTAAGCAATCAATGCCTCTTTTGGAATCTTTGCCACAGCCATTTTATACAAAACTAATAACAGTATCGAATCATTTTCCATTTCCAATTGATAAAAAAGAAGCGACAATTGGACCTGATACAACAGATGTCCCATTTGTTAACTCCTATTTTCAAACAGCACGGTATGCTGACGAAGCCTTAAAGCAATTTTTTGCTTATCTAAAAAAATCTAGATTATATGATCATACTATCGTTATTATGTACGGAGACCATTATGGAATTCCAAAAGAAAATAATAAGGAAATGGAACAAGTTTTAGGAAAGAATATTACTCCTTTCGAAAGTGCAGGTTTACAACGGGTACCTTTATTCATTCATGTGCCGGGTATAAAGGGAGGAGTGAATCATGTATATGGAGGGCAAATTGATGTGCTCCCAACACTGTTGCATCTATTAGGTATCGATACTAAAAAAAATATTCAATTTGGTACGGATCTTTTGTCAAAACAACATGATGAAGTTGTTCCTTTCCGAAATGGTGACTTTGTAAGCCCAACAGTCTCTTCTATTGATGGTATGTATTACGACTCTACTACAGGCATGGAATTAGGAGATAACCAACAGAAATTGGAAGAGGTCAAAAAAGACCAAGAAATGGTTGATCAAAAACTATCACTTTCTGATGAAGTAGTGAATGGAGATTTATTAAGGTTTTACACACCGAAGGGTTTTGTTCCTGTAGATCGGTCAAAGTATAACTATCAAAAGACTCCTACTAAAAATTAATAAGTAACAAAACTGTCTTTAAGAGAGGTTCTCCATTCATTTTTGGAGGATCTCTTTTTTAGCTTAAAGAAAAGGTTAACTTAATTAATGCACTAAAGTATGGGGATTTCTGTTTATTGGAAACTAATTCTTAAATCACATAAGAAATGTAATAAAAAATTTAAAATTTCATCCATATAGGTATTGATTTTTTAAAATTGAGCTGTTTTTTTAAGAAAATTTTAAAATTGGCTCCTTATAATGATGATATTCGAGAGATTTGAATATTAGATTGGGAGGATTTTAAATGGCAAAAATGAATAAAAAATGGGTAGTTTTGTGTTCGACAGCCATTGCCGCAGTTTATGCGACTGGTTATTACTCAACTGAAGCACAGGCAAATAAAATAGATATGCAACAAAATGCGCAAATTCATAGTCAATCAAGTACAGTAGCAATGAATACTACTCAATTAAAGTTACCGCAAACAAATACTAAAATAACAACTAAAACAATAACTAAAACGACACCTAAAACAACAACTAATATCAAGACAAAGACTGTTCAATCAAGGAACTCATCTCCAAATATCAGCCAATCAAAAACAAAACAATCAATTACTGCCCCAGCTAAGACTGTTCAAATAAAACGTATTTATAAGAATGGGACTTTTACTGGAATGGGTGAAAATCGCCGTGGCTCCATTCAGGTTGCAGTAAAAATTGAGAATGACAGAATCATGGATGTAGAAATTAGTGACTTTGGAATGCATTATTCTGAAAGTGACATTGTAGGTCTTCCAGGTGAAGTTTTAAAACGACAAAATGCACAAGTGTCAAATGTTTCTGGGGCAACCTATAGTACACAAGCATTTCAAGATGCTGTACTTAATGCGCTGTATCAGGCTAAAAATGCATAAGGAGAACAAATGAAAAAAACCAAATTGTTCATGGATACCGTAGTAGATATACAGGTTATTCAGGGATCGACCACAAGAAAAGAGGCAGAGGAAAAAATTGAAAGGGCATTTGATGCATTTCGAATGGTTGAACAAGCATGTAGCCGTTTTAGCCCAGAGAGTGAATTAATGAAAGCTTGTCAAACTACTCAAAGTCCGGTACCAATAAGTCCATTATTATTTGAGCCCCTAAAGTTTGCTTTAGAAATGGCGAAATTTACAAATGGCGAATTTGATCCTACCGTAGGAAAAGTAATGGAGAAGCATGGATTTAATCGTCATTATTTAACAGGGGCCTACATGGAAACTCCTTCTAATGACTCTGTTTCGTACCTGGATATCGTTTTAGACGAACAATGCCATACTCTCTATTTAAACAAGCCACTTGTAATAGATTTAGGCGCGGTTGCAAAAGGTTTTGCAATTGATTTGGCAGCAAATGAGTTAAAAGGCTTTGAGGGATTTATCGTGAATGCTGGTGGTGATTTGTTTGTTGGAGGAGTAGACGAAAGTGGAGGTCCATGGAGAATCGGCATTCAGCATCCAGCGAAGAAGGAACACATAATTCATGTATTGGAGCTTTCTAATCAAGCAATTTGTACTTCGGGAAGTTATGAACGCCGTAATGCCAACAATCCTAAGATTCATCACATCATAAATCCTAAGACAAAGGAATCGCCTAATGATTGGGTCAGTTGCAGTGTTATTGCCCCTTTTGCTATGATGGCAGATGCTTTTTCAACAACAGTATTTTTACTGGGGAGAAAAGATGGAAAAAAAATAATTGAAGAAATGGATATTGAGGCACTTTGTATAACACCCGAGCTACAAATAGTAAATTTTGGAGGTAATAAAATTGACATTTAAAAAATGGCTCAAAACACCTAAAGCCTATGTGGCATTTGCAATGATTGTATATCTGCTTATTGCCTCAATAGGGTATAAAAATGCATTAGGAATAAAAAATGGCTTAGTTGCCGTTATTGCCTCAGTTATCGTGGATATATTTATGAACATGATAAAAAAAAGAAAATGGACTATACCTGATGGAGCTATTATTACAGGGCTCATCATTTCACTTATATTGAGTACTGCTACCTCTTTAGCCGTTATTGCAGGAACTGCAGTAATAGCCATATTATCAAAACACATTATCGTGTATAAGAAAAAACCAATATTTAATCCTGCAGCATTTGGTTTACTGTTATCCGTCTTAATTTTTCAAACAGGACAAAGCTGGTGGGGGGCATTTGGTGATCTTCCCGCTTGGACCATTTTGTTTCTTTTAATAGGTGGATATCTGCTTACTAATCGTATTAATAAATTTGTTCAAGTTTTTACCTTTCTTGGAACATCCTTTTTGCTATTAGTTTTAATGGCACATTTTAATATTGGTGATGCAATGGATGCATTTCGGCCGCCCTTTATAAATGCAACACTATTTTTTGGCTTTTTTATGCTCACCGATCCACCAACTTCACCAGGTAAAAATGGTGATCAATTGATTTTTGGTTTACTTACTGCTGCAATTGGAACAATCATTTATGCGCTATTTGGCGGATTAATATATTTATTTATTGGATTGTGTTTTGGAAATCTATATTCTTATCTTAAGAAAAGATCTACCTCTAAGGTTGCACTGAGTCGATCAAGTATGAAAAAAACCCAAAGAAGTCTAAGTTAAGACACAAATTTGTCACTTTTATAACATGTAGACATAAAAGGGGTTGCTCTAACGTAGGAGCAACTTCTTTTAGTTTTTTGAATCTGCAATTAATTTCTAAAATCTGTGCAATGAACTATAGCAAGTATTTCTGATTTAAAATATAATTAAATTACTTATATGTTTTCAACTCGAGGTGTCAAATGAAGCTAGGAAATAGAAAGTATAATTTTTTCGAGAAAATTGGTAGGACATTTAAACTGAATTTTATTAAACTTTTTCGCTCTCCTGGCGGAGCTAAAAAAGTTTCTTTAGGTTTTGCCATTGGATTTGGATTGGAAATGTTAGTTATTTCAACTGCGTCTCTCATTTATATTTTGTTTATACCAATTGTACGTTTATCCAAAGGTTCATTGCCTGCATCTATTATTGGGAATGTAATTGGAAAGTTATCCTTTCTCCCAATCTTCCTTTTACCTTTTGCAAGGAAGATTGGGAAGATTATTCTACCCATGAGAGTCAGGGTAGGACATAATGTTCCTTTTTCATTTCAAAATTTAATGCATGGTGATTTTCATGGCTTATTAAGTCTCCTTCATGGAGGATTACATGTATTAATCGGAATGACTATTTTTGGCTTTGTTTTCGGAGTTATTGCGTACTTTGTCGTTCATTATTTTTACGAAAGGGAAAGAGTAAAAAGATTAAACAGAAGGCGCATGAAAGAAACGATACGGAAAAATGTAGTAAGTAAGACACTTCGGTAATTTTAATTTGTATCTATCCATTCTAAAGCGTATAAAATAAGGCATTGGGTGTAAAAACTTGTAAAATACCAGGTTTTTCCAATGAATATACCTATAGATGATGATAATAAATGGAGGCACTCATGTTAACTTTTGAAGAAAAACTTGCAATAATTGAAACATTTCCAGAACTGGAACGGAAAAATGTATCCCTTGGCCGTGTAAATTATCAAATTAAAAACAGTGAGTTAGACAAAAAGAACGTTGTTTATCACCTTCATCCAAATGGAAATGGGTTTGTATATGCAGGGCGTATACCAAATGTTCAGTCTGATGAAAAAGGAATGGTCAATATCCGTGATTTATCGGCAAAGGATTTACACCATTTAATAAAGGAATCCATTATTAGCTTGTCTTCTCCTGAGAAAACAGTCGCTGAGACCGCAATCATTGGGGATAATGAAGAAGAGCGTTGGGTAAATGATGAGAATCAAATTCTTCTTTTGTTAAATGAAGATGAAGTATGGAATATCTATTATGGATTAAATCTAGAAGAAACATTTGGTACCTATGAAGAGGCCGAAATGTTTTTAGTTGATGAAGGCTTTAGACGATTTTAATAGCGATAAAAACACTGGTGATTTATAATCAGTGTTTTTTTATTTTAATTCATCATGTAATATAAAAAGAATTAATATCACTTCAACTGTGAATACTATCTTTACTATTTAGTAAAGGAGTATGTGGTTTGAAAATAGTCATTTTTCTATTAGCAGTAATTCCCTTTGTCGCTCAATTGTTAATGATACCATTAGTGAATCATATTAATCCCATTATTATGGGTTTTCCACTCTTTCACTTTTGGCTGCTTATTTGGATGATTCTAACTCCAATTTTCACCTTTGGCATCTATTTGATACAAAAATCAAATGGGGGGTTTAAAGAATGAAGGGGAATTTTACTGCCTTAATCATTACGACTGTTATTGTACTAGCTGTTATTTTTATTGGTTTTTTGGCTGGACGTAATAAATCATCTAGAAGTTCTGTTGAAGAATGGTCTGTTGGGGGACGACGTCTAGGAGCCTTTTTTATTTGGTTCTTAATTGGAGCTGATATTTACACTGCCTATACATTCTTAGGATTGACAAGTACTGCATTCAAAGGAGGAAGTATAGCGTTTTTTGCCACTCCATATGTGATCTTGGCTTATCCCATTGCCTATTTCTTCCTGCCTAAAATTTGGTCTGTAGCAAAGGAACATCATTTTATGACCCTTGCTGATTATATAAAAGGGCGTTTTGATAGCAAGCTTTTTTCAACATTAATAGCAATTGATGGTGTCCTCATGCTGATCCCATATATAGATTTGCAATTAAGCGGTATTTTAGATACTGTAACTTTTGCAGGGACAGGCTATGTAAATGTCACCTTTGTAGTTATTGTCTCTTTTCTGTTGGTTGCTTTTTATACCTTTTTTAGTGGAATTAAGGCGCCAACATATACGGCAATCATTAAAGATATTCTGGTTTGGATCATTATGCTGATTTTAGTGGTATCTCTTCCAATTATTCATTTTCATAGTTGGATTGGTATGATACATACAGCTGCACATAAGGTACCGCAATTGCTGACATTGCCTACCACAGGACCAAAAGGGATACCATGGTTTTCATCTGCAGCATTCATTTCGGCACTTGCGCTATTCATGTGGCCGCATACAGCAACTGGTGTTTTTAGTTCGAGAGATGCTAATTCATTGAGAAAAAACTCAATTGTTCTTCCTTTCTATAACATTGTTTTAATGCTTGTAACATTCCTTGGGATAGCTGCTTTTCTTGTCATTCCTAGTGATACAAACCCAAGGGTTGCTTTTCTTACATTAATCCATAATTCATATGGTGGTGTAATGCAGGGTCTTGCTTATTCAACTATTGCCTTAGCATCACTAGTTCCATGCTCAATTATGGCAATAGGAGCATCAAACTTATTTGCTAATAATATTTATCGGGACCTTATTAATCCTAAAGCGTCATCAGGGAGATTAACGATTGTTACACGCTATATGGTGTTTGTTGTTATAGGTATGGCTTTGTTATTTGGATTGCTTTTCCCAAGTGCCTTAATATCCTTACAATTAATGGGGGTTTCTGGAATTGTTCAAACCTTCCCAGCTATTGTATTTAGTCTTTATTGGCGGAATCTCTCTAAGGAAGCAGCATTAACTGGTTTTATTGCGGGAATGCTAACGATATTTTATGTGTATTCAACAGGTAATTCATACGGTTTCTATGAAGGATTCCTAGGATTAGTCGTTAATATCATAATCCTTCTGATATTAAATCCAATGTTCTCCAGTAAGGCGAAAAATCGTAGCAATGATGTAATGAAAACTTTATTTAGTAAATAATTGATCATCATCATTTTGAAAAATAGTCATCTTTTGAGATGGCTATTTTTTTAACCTAATTGATTGTACTTTTTTCTAAGGCCGGCCATATTAATACAGCATTATCTTTAATGATTGTTACGGCATCAATTTTGTGAAATTCGAAAAGAGGGGAGCCGCTTAAGCATTCTCTTTAGGTTTTGCGGCTCCCTTGTAAATTCACTTTTAGCCACTTGGGGATAAAAAATGCTATAATAAAAGTAGATAAACATTTAGGGCTCAATCATTGTGTCATAGGGGGTTCATAAAAAATGAATAAAGAACTTAACAAGCCTGTTGAAATAATCATAAAAGATAAAAAGAAAATGGTAAAAGGAAAGGTAGTACGGACCGCCATTTATGCAAGAAGCAAAGTTCTCCATGTAAAGACAGTTGAGAAGGAAAATATTTATTTAATCCTTTTTAACAATGTTCTAATCTATGGAGATGTGATTGATGAAATTGCGGAAGGTTCATTCATCGATAAGGCATTTCGTGATGGAGTTGTCCTTGAAGAGTCCCACCCACTAATATCTCAACTAATCCCCAATCAGACGGTTTCTGTTCCAAGCCAAAATAAAGTGTTTTCCCAGCTTCAATCCCATTTTTCTCTTCAAGAAATTGCTTATATTGCCACTACATTGGATTCGTTTTTTGAGAAAGCTTTTTTAATAAAAGTTGTAGAAAATATTTATTTTCAATTTAGAAGAAACGGAAAGTTTATGAAAGCTTTTCAGGTTCTTCAAGTTTTAACTAACTATACTCCTCTTTTACAAACCATTACTGAACGTATGTCATCAATTGACTTCAATTCATATCACCATTTTTATGACTCTTCGAACCTGCCGCTGCTTTATGAAAAGGACCCACTATTTGTTGAGCTTTATTGCTACAAAAACCGTAAAAACCCTGATTTAAGACAATTTCTAGAAACAATTCTGCAGGCAGGACAGCACTTTGTAGAAATTATTGTATTGTGGCTGGAAAATATGAAAATCAGTCCTATGGAAGAGACATTGGAGAAGTATACGAATGTTGCATTAAACTTTGTCACTATGAAAGAATGGATATTCATTTTAAGTCAATTAAAGATCAATCCTTTTAGAGCCTTACCCGAGGCAAAGAGGGTGATAGAAGAAATGCTTGATGAAGGGAAATTTGAAATGGCAGCCTTATCATTATTGAATTTTCTAGATGATCTTCCAGACTTTTATAATCCCATCCTAAATACGTTATGGGAAACCTTAAATCCTGAATTCATTGTTGAACACTTAGAACAATTTATTTTAGTGTTGAAAAGGCATGCTGACGAAGAAAACCATGAAAAATCTGAAACACAAATCTTTCAACTGATTGTAAGTTTGCTTCAAAGGTATGACTTAAAAACCGTTTACCATAAACTTATACCACTACAAAAGGTGCTGCCACATTCTGTTGTCCTCAAAAAATTAAAATTGATGACAATGTTGTTAGAAGATCCTAATCAAATGATGGAATTAGGGGATTATTATCATGAGCTTAAACAATATGATCAAGCTATTGAATGTTACTCGTGGGAGATGGAATTAAACCCTCAGGATCCAGAGCCTGTTAGAAAAATCTATAAAATGTATAATTTGAAGGGAATGGCAAAAGAATCTGCAGACTATCAAAAGGTTTTTATCCAATTAAAAGCAAATCAGGAATCAAGGTAAAATTGATGTGGTCCATAGTACTCTAATGCTTAGGCTTTACCAGATCTGATAAGCAAAATACCAATGGAAATAAGTGAAAAAAATAAAACAAGCACTAAAATCATTGAAACAATGCACATAAACATGACTCCGAAGGAATGACTCAATTCATAATAATTCATCATGTTTTTGCATAAAGAGATAGCACCAAACAAAACAGGCAATAAAAAGACGACAAATCCAAGGAAAACCCAACCTAAAACCATTTTCACTATTTTTTTCTTTTTGTCTTTTACTGGCCCAGCATTTGTAGATGGTACATTTTCGTTTATTTGTTGATTTACAGAGTTTTGAAAATTTTCCATTTAACCCACCCCTTATTTCTAATTTAAAATTTTTAAAAAAATAAAAACCCTATTTACATAGTATATATAGTTTATTCTAAATATACTAAATATTATGATAATTACTGAAAATATGTTAAAAAAGGGTAACAAGTACATGGTGAATATTAAAGGTAAATGAATAAATATATTTTGTGTTTCATGTATAATTGACTCTATAAATATATTGAATGGGAAGTGTTAGAATGGTAGCACAAGATTTAAATGGAAAGAGAATTATTATCACAGGGGCAAATAGTGGAATTGGATTTGAAGCAGCAAAGGCTTTGACTCAAAAAGGAGCAGAAGTGATTATTGCAGTTCGTAACATACAAAAAGGGAAGGTTGCTTGTGATTCTATAAAAGATGAAAATCCAAAAGCGGAGATCATGGTAATGGAACTGAATCTTGCAGATTTAACAAGTGTAAGAGATTTTGCCACCAATATAATCAATCAATTTAACAACTTAGATATTTTAATTAATAATGCAGGTGTAATGATTCCTCCTTATTCGAAAACAAAGGATGGTTTTGAACTACAATTTGGTACGAATCATCTTGGCCACTTTGCTTTAACAGGGTTATTGCTACCGCTACTTAAGAAGACACCAAATTCTCGTGTTGTAACACTTAGCAGTCTAGCCCATAGAGGTGCCTCCATTTACTTTGATAATTTAGATGGATCGAAAGGGTATAAAGCAATGAAGTTTTACGGACAAAGCAAGCTCGCAAATTTATTGTTTGCTAAAGAATTTGATAATCGATTAAAACAAAACGGTATAACAACATTAAGTATAGCTTGTCATCCAGGTATTTCTTCAACAAATTTATTTAAATTTGGTAAAAAAGATACACCAAAATTTATGAGAGCCTTAATGAAGGTTTTATTCCAACCAGCTGATAAAGGGGCTCTTCCGACTATTTATGCAGCTACTGAAACAAGTTTAAAAGGCGGAGAATATATTGGTCCTGATGGAAGAGGAAACCGTAAAGGGAACCCAACGATTGAAACGCCTTCCTCCGGTGTCTATAATATTGAAACAATGAAAAAGCTATGGGATGTTTCGGAGAAATTAACGGGTGTTTCATTTGATTTTTTGCAGTAAATGATAAGTGAAAAAAAATACCTGACCCCAAAAAGTAATGGAGGTCAGGTATTTTTTTTATATGAACATGGTACCCGTAACGAATAAACTTAAAAGTGAACCAAGCACTAATCCAGTAAATGAAAAGACCATTAAAATGATTCCATGGGCCCGGCTTCTATCTAAATACGTCATTATGCTCATACAAAATGCAACTGTACCAAAAAGTAATGGCATGAAAATAAATGAAACAGCGACAAACATCCAACCTAATACAACATAAGTTAAACCTTTATTTTGTTTTGATTCAGTTGAAACAACTGTAATTCCATTTTCGTAAATCGATTGATTTTGTAATTCCAATTCAATCACTCCAGTCAAAAGAATTTAATTTTTTTGCTAAATGCTTAACTAAATTCAAAAGGCGTGTGCGAAGTGTTAAAGATTCCTCCAATCATATGAATGAAAGTAAGAATGAAGGAAGGTAGACAAGTATACAATAGATTAATTTGAATTTATTGAATATTTTATTAATTATAGTAATTTTACCATATTATTCAAAATAATCAAGTGAAATACTTTCTCAAAAGATACCTAATTTTACAAATAAAAAAATCCAAGCTTTTCTTTAGAGCTTGGATTTTTGCTTGTTTGTTCCATTTAAAAGTGCTGCTTTCTTTTACGAAATAAGAATGGTTTTCTTTCAACAATTAAACCTTTATGCTTTTTTAAATGATATTCTAGGATCCCTTCTCCTAAGGATACAAAGGACAGCATGGATAAAGTAATAAAAAGGGATCCAAATAATGGTACCCATGGAAAGGCATCAAAATCTATCAAAACATCAAATAAGAACATCGGCCAGACAAGAGCAGTGTTATCGATTGCATAGGCTGGGCTGCCTTGTTGAGAAAGAGCTTGGGAGATGAAAATTCCGAAAATCCCCAATTGGCCTAATAAAAATAGCATACTTCCTAAATGCTGAACAAAATATGCTACCCATTGAGGATAACAACTCGGCCAATAATACCGTTTCCAAAGGCCATATGGTTTTGATCCTGCGACAAGGCCAGCCTCATAATAGGTGGTATTTTGAATCAGCTTTACCCCTTTGTAAACCACATCTCCAACCTTTCCTAATTCGAAAATAATAAGAAAACTCACCATCCAGTTGCCTCTATGGGGGGGAAAAATAAAAAAAGGGATGGTTGAAACGATAATGACGTAAAAAAAGATTGGTAATCTAGAAAATAAGTAATTCCAACCCTGTAGAAGAAAACTAAAAAAGGGTATATGGGCCGCTGCCACGCCAAAAGGAATAGCAAGAATAAAGGTAACAAATGAAATAACAAAAACAGTAGTTAATGTTTCACGTGTCCCCATAATTAATGCACTATATATGTCTCTCCCTTTTTTATCCGACCCTAAAATAAAATCTTTATTTGGTGGATAGGGAGGCAGGATAAAATCCAAATTACTTTTTGGTCCTACAACATAACTGTGAGGTGTAACGTGTGAATCCACTTTAGGTAAATATGGTCCAAAAATAAAAAAGATAGCGAAAATACTACAGCCGATAATGCCAATCCATAAAGAAGGGATCTTTTTCATGTTTGATTCCTCCTTTTTAATGGATCAAGAAAATAATCAAGGATTTGGCTAATCCATTGTGCTATAAGTAATAAAACCATAACTAATAAGCTAAAACCTATTACAGCCGGGACATCAATGGGTAATGGTTCACCAGGCATTATGGAATATCGAATATGTATAGCAGTGATTAAACGTGAACCAATGCCATGATATAAAGTTAAAAACTCTACAACAAACATTCCTGAAAATAATGTTAAGACAATGTGCATAAAATGTTGCAGTAATTTGGGCCAGCAGTTTCTTAAAGTATGTTTGAGAAGCACCATCCTGTCAGGAACACCTTTTGCTTTTTCTGTTTTAATATAATCCTGTTCATCTTCCGTATCTAATGCTTGTGATGTATATCGTGCAATAATAAATGCAGGATACATACTCAAAAAGATAATTGGAAAGAAGATATTATACCATCGGTCATCACCATACATATCCATTCTTGGAAGGCCGTGTCTCATGGCAACGGACAAGAATGTCTGAACGAGAAAAATGAGAAAAAAGTCTGGTACAGATTGCCCTAACCAGGTTGTTCCTTTTCCAAAAAATCTCCCAAATTTAGTTTGGTGCCTGTAATCGAATATTCCTTTATTGATTCCAATGAAGATACTTAAAAACAAAGCAGGAATTAAAATAATAATACTTCTCTTAAAATATAGTAATAACTCAACTTCAACAGGCTCATCAAAATTTGTTGTACCAAGGCTTTTCTTTGTCTTCACTTCTTCAAAATAATTTGTAATGTTTTTTTGATACTGATTCCAGGTGAAATGGTAGGACATGACGTCAAGGTCACCAACCCGATGTGAAACAGTATCACGCGGCAATAGTACAATTAAAATGATAATCAGCGCCATACATATCCAAAGACAAAGACTGCCAAGAAGCCGGAAAAATAGATTCATTGATTTATTACCTCCCTAAAAACAGCAAGGCAGGGATTCCAGTATATCCATATTATTACAAGGAAATTACTATTCGCAAGTCTTTTATGAAAATTCTAACTCTTATAAATAAAAACCAACAATTTTGTTGGTTTTTATTCGGAAAATAACCTACCAAGGATATTCTCCTTCCATATGCATATCCGTTTTTGTAAAGTATGCTGGGTGATAGCTGTGGACAAATTTACTAGTATTTATATTAATAAACCCAGAACCATAGGTAGGGTCTTCAGGTTGCCACTTTCCATTTAGCTTTACTTCATCCCAAGCATGATTTTGTCCATACATTACTTTTGTTTCGATGCCGACCGCACGGTGTAGGGCTGCACTTAAATCTGCATAGCCAGAACATAGTACTACTCTTGATTGATATGTTTGCAGAGCAGAGTATAAAGGTGGGTTTGTGCTATTAACAAGCCGGTCATTATATGAAATATTTTTTGCAACCCACTCAAAAATCGCCCTGGACTTCTCTACGTTAGTAGATTTCCCATTTGTGATGCGATGTGCAAGTGATACAAGGGTTGGATTGTTGCTTTGAACCATAAAGCTTGGAAGCAAATAAGGGTCTCCATCTGTTAAATGAAATACAGCGTACCCAAGTACTTTATTTGGGTCATCTACTTTCCCCTTATACAATTCATTAAGATTGAGAATAACCTCTCCGACATTATAATGAAGCGGATATTCATAGTGAATAGCACCATTTGTGAAAGGGACCTTGATGGTTGTCTTTGTATTTGCGCGTTGTTCTTGTATATATAGAATAATGCCATCCGCTTTGTAGTATTTTCCATATGGTGTAGGTTTTCCAGTAACCAGTAACTTTCCATTACTAACAGAAACTCGATATGTTTGGATTACCTGAGTAGGATATTTACTTTTTTGTTCAGTTGGCGCGCTTTTTAAAATATTTTTAACAGGCTGTTGTGTTGTTAATTTCTGTTGTAGTGTGGGGGATACCACCTTCAGGGATGAATTGCCCAATAGGTTAGAAACTTTATGATCAAATAATCCTTCCATTTGTTTTAATGATGGGAGGGCGTTTTTACTAGATAAATAGAAAAAAACAAACATACAAAAAAAGAGGACTAGAATTTTTTTCATCATCTTCACCTCATTTTTTTATTCTTTATAAGTTTAATTTAAAGGGAGAATACAAATTATACAAACAAAAAACCTTATCCATTAAATGGAAAAGGTTATTATTTTTCTGCAAAAGGAAGAGAAACTCGGAAAGTTGTTCCCCTTCCAATCTTGCTTTCGACACTAATGGTTCCTCCATGTGCTTCGATGATAGACTGTGTAATGGATAAACCGAGTCCTGCTCCGCCATATTGCCGCGTTCGGGAAGAATCTGATCTATAAAAGCGGTCGAAAATAAACGGGATGCTTTCTTCACTTATTCCATGTCCGTTGTCGTTAACAGAAATATTGGCATGGCGGTTATGAACTACAAGGGAAAGCTTAATGGTTCCTGTAACAGGATCTGTGTGTTGAACCGCATTGTTAAATAAATTTAATATCACCTGTTTTATTTTATCTATTTCATATTGTCCACTGATACCTTCAGTAAGATTGAAATATACTTGACGATTTCCAGCTAACACAAGAAGCTGCGGCTCCATATCTCTAATTAGTTCAGTCAGGTTGACCAAAGAAATCTGTAAATTCGGAGCCTGGTCTAATTTGGTTAGCAATAAAAGATCTTCAACTAATTTAATGATTCGTTTCGATTCTCCATGCATACTGTTTAATGCTTTGTATAATTGTTCTGGCTTGTTTGCGGCACCCCTTAATAAAACTTCCAAAAAGCCATGAATAGAGGTAAGAGGAGTCCTTAGTTCATGGGAAGCATCTGCAATAAACCTTCTCATTTGTTCCTTTGTTTCTATTTCATACTCAAATGACTCTTCTAAACGCTCTAGCATTCCATTAAAGGAATCTGACAACCGGTCAATTTCTTCCTGACCTTGATGTACTGGGAGTCGTTCTGCTAAGTTACCGGCATTTGTTTTCTTTACCGCACTTACAATTTTAGATAATGGGACAAGTGTCTTTTTTAAAACTCTTAAATAAATGGCTAATCCAGCCGCTAAGGCAAGGAAGGATAGAATAACAAACGTTAATAATTGCTGTAAAAGCACATGCTTTAATGGAGTTGTATTTATTCCCATTTGTAAAATAGATGAAGGATGATTTAATTGTACATCTGGCGGACCGCCAACAGGTCTAAAAACAATTAACTGCTCCTCTCCATTTTTATTTTTAGCAATTCGATAATTCACTTTTTTATGTGATGAAAGCTCACTAATGAGAAATTTATATTCGGTTTTAGAGAGTGTTGGAGCCTGTATACTATTTTTTTCTAAATAATCCTTCACATTCCCATTGCTGTCTATTATGGCAAGAGAGATATCCTGTAAGAAAAAGAACTTATTATGATCTTCATGTACATTATTTTGATCATCTGGTTTAAGATCAGTAGTTCCATTTCCCCCATTAAAGCCTAAATCCCTTGGTAAGGACATCATTTTAGAACTTAATGTGTCCGCCTCATTTCGGTAAAGGAAATCCTTCATTACCCAATACTGTGTCAGTCCAATTGTGAGTAGAATAAAAGCTAATATAAATAATGTTCGTGTTAAAAGCTGATAACGGAGTGACCCGGGGAAGAATAGCTTTTTGATGGAATTCATCATGGTAAATCCACTCGATACCCCGAACCTCGAATTGTCCGGATTATTTGGTGTTCCTTATCATTCAGCTTATCTCTTATGGAACGAATATAAACTTCTACTATATTCTCTTCTCCTTGGAAATCATACCCCCATACACGATCCAAGATGATTCCTTTACTCATCACCATTCCTTTGTTCATGACCAAAAATTTTAAAAGTTCATATTCAGTAGGTGAAAGCTCCAAAATTTTATTATTAAATATAAATTCTTTTCTTTTGTCATCTAACTTAAATGGCCCGTATGTTACCTCATTAAAAAGATGGGGAAACTGATTTCTAAGACGGGCTTGTATTCTTGCAAGCAATTCCTCGAAACTGAATGGTTTCACCACGTAATCATCTGCACCAATCCTTAAGCCTTTCACCCGGTCATCCACTTCATCTTTTGCGGTTAGCATAATAATGGAGGTTTGAGCGCCGCTTTTCTTTATCATTCTACATACCTCAAAACCATCCATTCCAGGCATCATTACATCTAAAATGGCAATATGTGGTTGAAATTCTTGAGCCAGATTCATGCCGGTCAACCCATCAGGTGCTGTTTTAACTTCATATCCCTCGTTTGTTAATCCCAATTCCAAAAATTGCAAAATATGTGGTTCATCATCTACAAGCAAAATTTTTATTCCATCAATTGTACTCAATTTATAAAACCCCCAATACTAGTAACATCATTATCTTCTATAAAGCTGAAAATTGCCTGAATGAAATCTTAATGGTAGCTGAAATTAGCTATCCTCTTGATAATTAAGACTTTTTTTAAAAAATTAGGGACATATTTGGGCAAACTACGCACATCCTCCAAGAATGTTTTTGATTTTCTGGAAACATGTAACTTGCATTCATGCCCATTTAAGATTGAAAGTACATAATACGAGACATAGTCAATTTTAAATGATAAATGGAGGAATTGACACCAATTGTAGCAGCTGTTTGCAGAACAAACAATATTGATAGTTTCCGTTTGGCCCATGTGGATCAAGCAATCTATATGATGTAAAAGAATATGGGAGATATGGGAGGGGTTTTTCCAGGATGGTATTGTTCAAATGTTTATAAAATACAAATAATTGAAATCGTTTTCGGAAAATTAAAACTTTACTTTGATAAATAAAATGTCTATTATTGTTTACGTGGTTATTTTAAGTTTAAATTTTATTGAAAAAAGTGGGATTGCTATGTGAAATCTCGCACAAGAATAGAGGATGAAGAAGTTGGATTTAAATCATTTACTTGCACCTGAACATTATAATATTGCTAATGAGATTGATAAACACTTCTCTGAAAAGCAGGCCTTGATATGGGAAAATGAATTGGGTGAACGAAAAACGATTACATACTCTGAATTAATAAAGAGAGCTAATAAATTAGCTAATGGACTAAAAAGTTTAGGGCTAACAAAAGGTGACCGGGTTATTGTAATGACTACTCGACTTATTGAATCCTATGTCATATATCTAGCATGTTTAAAGGCGGGGATTGTTATTAGCCCGGCTTCTGAAATGTTGCGGGAAAAGGATTTAGCCTACCGTTTAAATCATTCAGAAGCGAAAGCAATTATTACCTATCATCCATTTGCAAAAGAATTTGAAAATATAACTGAAACGACTCCATTTTTACAGTTTAGAATTTCGTTTGGACAGGAAATTCCAGGATGGCTTTCTATGGAAAACTTAATAGATGGGGAGCCAGAAACTTTTCAAACTGTGGATACCCTAAAAGATGATTATGCTTTTCTTGCCTATACGTCTGGGACGACAGGAATGCCAAAAGGGGTTGTTCATAGTCATGGATGGGGATTTGCTCACTTGCGTATAGCAGCTCCAAAGTGGCTAAATATTAGTGAAAAAGATACAGTATGGGCAACAGCAGCACCTGGCTGGCAAAAATGGGTATGGAGTCCGTTTTTATCCATATTAGGGTCGGGTGCCACAGGCTTTGTTTATAATGGAAGATTTCAGCCTCATAAATATTTAAAGCTTTTGCAGGATCAAAAAATAAATGTTTTGTGCTGTACACCAACTGAATATCGGATGATGGCTAAATTAGATGACATTTCCAATTTTAATCTTTCACAGTTACATACAGCAGTCTCTGCGGGTGAGGCATTAAATAGGGAAGTCATTGATATCTTTAAAAATGAATTTAATATCCAAATTCGCGATGGGTATGGACAAACGGAAAGCACCTTGTTGATTGCTAATCTAAATGTCGATTCTAAAAAAATCGGATCAATGGGACAGCCACTTTTATTGGAATTTTTAGAAGTTGTAGATGAAACTGGCCAACCCGTTCCAGTGAATGAGGTTGGTACAATTGCAATTAGAAAAGATTTTCCAGCCCTTTTCAAACTATATTATAAAGATATTGAAAAAACGAATAGCGCATATCGCGGAAATTACTTTTTAACTGGTGATCGAGCTACAAAAGATGAAGACCATTATTTTTGGTTCCAAGGCAGAAACGATGATGTAATCATTAGCTCAGGGTATACAATTGGACCTTTTGAAGTAGAAGACGCACTAATGAAACATGAAACTGTCAAGGAATGTGCGGTTGTTGCAGCGCCAGATCCTGATCGGGGAAATATAGTAAAAGCTTTTGTGGTGTTAAAAGATAATGTTGAGCCTAATGAAAGTTTAGTAAAAGAGCTTCAACAATTTGTGAAAAAATTAACAGCTCCATATAAGTATCCTCGAGTCATTCAGTTTGTGGAGTCTTTACCAAAAACAGATTCAGGAAAAATTCGCCGTGTTGAACTGCGGAACGTAAATTAACTTATAAATAAGGGATAATCATTAAGTATTCATTCTAATTAGATAAAGAGGCTGACCCAAAAGGTTGATAATAACAACCATTTTGGGCTCAGCCCTTTTCTTTTTTTTTATTTTTTTGCACTTTTGGATGGAGACACTTTTATAAAAAATAGTGGCTATTTTTTATTCATCCTTATTTTTATCTTCAGGAAACATTCAGCATCCCTTCAAGCTTAATTCAGGTTGATGGTGCACAATACAGTTAAGGACATAAAGAACTTTTTAATAGTCCGAAAGGAGTTTTCCAAATGGAAAAAAAGAAATTTACGACATGGGGAGTAAGCTTTACCAGCCTAGCTCTCGTTGCTGGAATGATATCCTACCTTGGAATTTCAAATAAAGAAACAGCGAGTCAAGTGAATAAAGCCACTCAATCGCAGGCTATAACACAAAATTCAACTGATAAAATTCAAGGTGGGAATAACCAAAATTCTAGCTTTACTTATGAACTTCCTAACCAATCGAGTGACAATAATGGATCTCAATCATCATTTAACCAATCCACTCAAAATGATCAATCATCTTCAAATCAACATGGAAACTTTGACACAACTACTGGAGGAACCTGATGTATAAATACAATTTCAACTCTATGAGTACAATCGTACAAATTTCGATAAGCCAGGAATTGTTTGCAAATGATCTCATGCCGGTATATAAACTATTCTCATCCATTGAAGATACATGCAGCCGGTTTAAAAAAGATAGTGAATTGTCTCGATTAAACCAACAAGTTGGACAAGAAGTGAATGTTTCAAGTGATTTGTACATCATTCTTCAAGAAGCATTAAAATACTACGAGGAAACAAATGGAGTATTTAATCCTGGTATACTATCGGCAATTGAAAACAGTGGGTACACAAAGTCCATTGAATTTATAAAAGGGCGGGAATTAGAATCTTCCCCCCGCTCCACTTCTGATAGTAGTAGAAATCGGCCATATCAACTAAATGAAAGCACTAGGACAGTCACATTGCAAACCCGTATTGATTTAGGAGGAATTGCAAAGGGATGGGTCATTGACCGAGCAGCTGATTTTTTATTGAAATATGGATATGGCTTTATTAATGTCGGTGGGGATATTCGAATTTTTGGGCGTTTGCCTAGGCCTTTAAATATTGGGATCGAGGATCCATTTGATTCAACAAAAATGATCTCTTCGATACAAGTTTCAGATGGTGGGGTCGCAACATCAACATCTATGAAAAGAAGATGGAAAATGAACGGAAGAAACAAGCATCATCTGATTGATGCCAAATCTGGAGAACCATCCACAAGTACGATTCTATCTTCAACCGTTACTGCTCCAACAGCTACAGAAGCAGATGTTTTAGCAAAAGTGACTCTATTAATGGGGGAAGAAGACGGGAAAGCTTTTATTTTGAGCAAGAAAAATAATGCAGTGATCATAAATCAAGGAAGAGAAATTTGGAGAGGTGGCGAATAAAATGGAATCACTAGAATGGTACATCATCCGAGCAACAGGAACAGTTGCTTATTTGTTATTATATCTCGCCGTATTAACTGGACTTTTTTCTATGGTTCAGAAGAAACGTAAAAAGAAAATAAACGGTCTCATTCATCTCCATGAAGCACTATCGAACTGGTCATTAATACTTACTTGCGGGCACTTGGGGATTTTACTCATAGATTCATACTTCCCATTTAAACTTTATGAAATACTGGTCCCATTTGCCAGTGGTTATGAAATAATTTCCATGGCAATGGGGTCAATTGCTTTTTACTTCCTAATTATTACGATTTTTACATCAAAATTCCGAAAAAAAATTGGTTATCAAAGATGGAGAAAATTTCATTCTCTAAATCCAATTCTTTATATTTTAGTAACTTTTCATGGATTACTGAGTGGTACAGACTTCCCAGGGACAATTTTAGCAATTGTTAATATTGTACCGGTTCTTATCATGGGCGTATTTTTTCTTTCAAATAGGGAAAAGTTATCTGAAGCACATTAAACAAAGCCAAGGTACAGAAGCATTCCTGCCAAAAAAGGGATGCTTTTTTTCTTCAAAAATCTACTCTTTTAGTCCAATTGCATAAAACAGCAAATAAATGCAAATAAAAGTATTGAAACCTGTACAAAACTGTACATAAGTAGTATACTACGGATAAATGTTTAAAAGGAGAAGGAAGTATGTTTGCTGAGGAACGGCAGCGTCAAATCCTCGCCAAGGTTAAGTCCTTAGGAAGGGTAATTGCAAAAGAACTTGCAGTTGAATTTCAGGTTTCTATTGATACCATTCGAAGAGACCTAACAACGATGGAAGAAAACGGTTTATTAAAAAGAACCCATGGTGGAGCAGTGCCTTTATCAAAGGTTAGAAGATTTCCGATGGATAATAGAATTAGATATAGCGAGGGAACCGTGCATCAAAATGCAATAGCGGAATTAGCTGTATCATATATTGAGCAGGGTGACACATTATTTATAGGTGGAGCCAGCATCCATTATATTTTACTTAAATATTTGCCTGTCGATCGGAACTATACCGTTATTACAAATTCACTGGTTATTGCTGAAAAGCTTCAACATTGCAGTAATATTGAAACTTATATTGTATGTGGTAAAGTAACAAGTGAAGAAGGGATTGTTGATCCTTTAGCAATGGAATTTATTAGAACCTTACGGATCGACACGGCCTTTTTGACAGGTGGAGGAATTTCTGCTAAGCATGGCATAAGTAGTTCAACCCCTGAAGGATCACTTTTTCAAAGAACCGTAGCTGAAGTCTCACATCAAACCATTTGCCTTGCAAATTTTGATAAGGTAGGTGCAGAATTCTTCTCAAAAACAATTGATTTAAAGGACCTGGATATTCTTATTACAGATTGGGAAGCCCCAGATGAAGAAATAGAGGAAATCCAACGGCTAGGTGTAAAAGTCTTACTTGCAAAAGAAATGAATTAGTAGATTTTAAAATTCAATAATAAACAGAAGGATTTGATGATAATGAATAAGAAAATTCCTTTTTCACCACCTGATATTTCCGAAGAAGAAATAGAGTTAGTTGCAAAAGTCTTGAGGTCCGGATGGATTACAACAGGACCTGAGACTGTTTTATTTGAAAAAGAATTAGCTGAATATAGTGATGCCAAACATGCTGTTACTTTAAATAGTGCCACTGCAGGTATGGAATTAATTTTAAAAGTTTTAGGAATTGGACAAGGGGACGAGGTTATCACAACACCTTACACCTATACTGCAACCTCAAATGTACTTGTTCATCGTGGGATCATGCCGACGTATGCAGATGTTAAGAAAAATACCTTCTTAATTGATGAACAGAAAATCTTTGATGCCATTACTCCAAAAACGAAAGCCATTATGACCGTTGACATTGCAGGGGTTCCTGTTGACTATGATGCAATAAGACAGGTTTTAAAGGCAAAAAATCGTGAAGATATAACGTTAATTTCTGATTCTGCGCACTCTTTTGGTTCAAAGTATAAAGGACAAAAGGTTGGAGGACAGATGGATTTTCATGTATTCTCCTTCCATGCTATAAAGAATCTAACAACGGCTGAAGGAGGAGCTATTACTTATAACGATAATAGCTTCCATGGAAAAGAGGACCTATATAGGGAATTTAAATATACTTCTCTACACGGTCAATCAAAGGATGCGTTCTCAAAAATGCAAGCAGGGGCTTGGAAATATGATATTCTAACTGACGGATTCAAATGTAATATGACAGATATTATGGCAGCAATTGGACGTGTTCAGCTTCGACGTTATGAAGACATGTTAAGAAAAAGAGCAGAGGTCCATGCGGTGTATGATCAAATTCTTGGTACAAAAGAATGGGCAATCCTTCCTTTTGAAAAGAACGATGATGCGCAAACGAACTATCACTTATACACACTTAGGTTAAAGAATTTTAGAGAAGAACAAAGAAATCGAGTAATAGAATTGATGGGCGAAAAAGATATTGCAACAAATGTTCATTTTATGCCACTGCCAATGTTCACTCTTTATAAGAACCTGGGATATAAGATTGAAGATTATCCGAATGCCTATGCTCAATATGCAAATGAGATTACATTACCGCTTTATTCGAAGCTTTCAGTGGATGATGCGGAATATGTGGCAAAAGAACTTGTAAAATGTGTTGAATCAATTTAATCTTTTCTGGAAGAAAGGCTGCCTGTGGCAGCCTTTCTTCATTATGAGGATATGTTGCAAAATCTCTTGAAAAGAGAGCATTTTTGAAGAAATTCACATATAATCTGCTGTAAAATTAGAATTAGTAGATATTTAAATTATGTTGGTGGATGTAATTAGCTAATAACTATCCAGTTTTTCCCTATGGCATGTTAACCTATTTTTGTACATATACATTTAGTAGCTTTTTCAAAACTATTGCCCCTTACGTTAAATTATGAATTTTTCTGAATGAAAAATAATTCTTGGAAAGGGGATATGAAGATGAATAAATGTGCAATTATCATTCCTGCCCTTAATCCAACCGATCGTTTAGTTGATTATGTGAATAGGTTGATTGAAAAAGGTATATCACAAGTAATCGTTGTCAATGATGGCAGCAAGTCAGAATTACTTTATATTTTCAAACAATTAGGAAAAATAGATGGATGCACCGTTTTGTCACATAATGAAAATCAAGGAAAAGGACGGGCCTTAAAAACGGCCTTTACGTATACTCTTCAACATTTTAATAATCTTATCGGTGCAGTAACAGCAGATGCTGATGGACAGCATTCCATTGACGATGTCTGTGAAGTGGCTCGTGCTTTAGAAGAAAATCCGAAGAAATTCATTCTTGGTGTGAGGGATTTTACTCATTCCGATGTTCCAGCCCGTAGTTTAATAGGAAACCGAATAACTAGTACCATTTTTCGGTTTTTATACGGATATAATCTGAAGGATACTCAAACGGGATTAAGGGGATTTTCAATGGATAATCTTTCTTGGATGGTCAAGCTTAAAGGGGAAAGATATGAATTTGAAATAAACATGTTAATCCATGCTAAAAAGAAGAATCTTGAAATCAATGAAGTTCCAATACAAACTTTATATTTTGAGAATAATACAGGATCACATTATCATCCAATTGCTGACTCATTAAGGGTTTTTTGGAAACTGATTACCGGATTACTATACTATTCTATTTCAACTATCTGTTCTGGAATCATTGACATCGTATTCTTTGTTTTCCTCCTAAGTTTTCTTTTTGTCAGCTTTCCTCTGAAATCGCGGATTTTTCTTGCAACATTGATAGCTAGAATCATTTCTTCCGTTTTTAATTTTTATATGAATCGTGGCTTAGTCTTTAGAGGAAGTAATACAGTAACACAATCACTTATCAAATATTATTTGTTATGCTTTGGATTAATTTTTGCCTCTTTTACATTGGTTATAATTGCTAATATTTTTCTAAATGGGAATCTAATATTTTCAAAAATTTGCATTGATACGTTTCTAGGTATTGTAAGCTACAAGCTTCAATTACAATGGGTATTTAAAAAGAAAAAGATGGTCGGTGAGTCATTATGAATTTCTATGGAGCCTTTTTTAAATGGATGCAAGCGATCGTAAGGATTTTTCATCCAAAGTATTCTGTTCATATTCCAAATGAAAAAGGTCCGGTTGTGTACGTTTGCCATCATCAAAATCTTTTTGGCCCTTTTATCACCATGCTGTGGTTTCCGAAAAGCATCCATATGTGGGTTCTTCATGTTTTTTTAGACCAAAGTTCTTGTTTTCAACATTATTCAGATTATACGTTCACCAAAAGATTTAAATGGAATAAGGTCTTAGCCAAAATCTGTGCTTCACCAATCTCCTTTTTTATTCCTAAACTTCTGAATTCAGCAAGGAGTATCCCCGTTTATAGGGGTTCTAGAAGAATTGTTACTACTTTTAAGCAAAGTATAGAAGCATTATTAGCTGGTGAAAAAATGGTTATTTGTCCTGATATTGACTATAGTGATCCTTCATCAACCACGAAGGAAATGTATGATGGGTTCCTATTTTTAGAGAAGTATTTTTACCAAAAGACAGGAAAACATCTATGCTTTATTCCGATATATGTAAGTAGAAGGAAAAGAGGCATTGTAGCTGACCAAAAAATATATTTTAGTGATGGAAAATCATTTAATGAAGAACGTAAGGTTATTTATAAAATGATTCAAACAAATTTAAATGATTTAGCAAAAAAATGTGGAGATGTATAATAGGTTCCACATGAAGGGTATCAAACACAATGCTATCTTTGAATAGTTCTTTATCGGCATGATAAATTAAATTTAAATTATAGTTCCTCTAAAATCCCACCTAAAAGTCCCCATAAAAAAATACTTTTATACTTCCTTGATTCTATTTCAATATTATTTATATGATAAAATATAAGTGAGAATCTTTGATCCTCGTCATCAAACTCACTTTTTTGAAAAGGAAGTTGAAGGATAGAAATGGTTGGAAGGATGGAAACAAAAATTATTGCAGCAAATGACAATTTAAATAAATGGGTGGAACAGTCTCGTTCAATTACCTCTCAAGGAAAGTGTGCTACTTATATACCAGCCTTGAAGAGCGCAAATTCATCACATCTCGGAATTTTTATGATTGGCCCTGACGGACAGTCAATAAAGGCTGGGGATTGGGAAGTTTTCTTTACAATGCAGAGTATTTCTAAGGTAATTGGTTTTATTAAAGCTTGTTTAGATTATGGTATTTCATATGTACTAGAAAGGGTAGATGTTGAGCCTACCGGGGATCCTTTTAACTCGATAATTCGCTTAGAAATGAATAAACCGGGAATGCCCTTTAATCCAATGATCAATGCAGGTGCTATAACTGTATCGTCATTTTTAGGGAATCATTCTCCAAAGGAAAAAATAGAATCAATTCGTTCATTTATAAAAGAAATGACCGGAAGGCTCCCCAACATGAATGAAGAAGTCTTTCAATCTGAATGGCAAACAGCCCACCGCAATCGTGCCATTGCACATTATTTAAAAGAGACAGGCTTTCTTGAATGTGAAGTGGAGGATGCTCTTGAAGTTTACTTGAAGCAATGTTCGATTGAAGTGAATTCAGAGGATATTGCAATGATAGGATTGGTCCTTGCACATGATGGATATCATCCCATTCTAAAGGAACAAATTTTTTCAAAAGAGATTGCCAGGTTAACAAAAGCTTTAATGGTTACCTGTGGGATGTACAACGCATCTGGAAAGTTTGCCGCCTTTGTTGGATTACCTGCTAAAAGTGGTGTTTCTGGAGGAATTATGGTTTCTGTCCCACCTCGTGCAAGATCCCGTGAAACCCCATTTCCAGATGGATGTGGAATTGGACTTTATGGGCCTTCTATAGATGAATTCGGAAATAGTGTAGCAGGTGTTTCGTTGTTAAAGCATATCGCTAAAGAGTGGGATTTTACTATTTTTTGATGTTTTTACATGAAAAAGCACAGTCATTGTGCTTTTTTTGCGTTCTATCATAAAAAGAAATAATGGGTACAATAAATACAATCATATAAAGAGGTGATCTGATGTCGATTGATCGCGTTTGTACAATTGGCCCAGCAAGCAGTAATGAAGAAATTCTAACTGAGCTAGTAAAGCATGGAATGACCATTGCTAGACTAAATTTATCCCATGGCACACATAAAAGCCATGGAGAGGTCATTCAAATGATAAAATTTTTAAGCAATGAAATGTGTAAGCCCATTAAAATATTAGGGGACCTACAAGGCCCAAAAATACGTCTAGGGGAAGTGAAAGGTGGAAAAGCGATACTAAAAGTAGGTCATTCATTTTCACTACATATTGACCAACTGATGGGTAACGAGAATCAGGCAAGTGTTGACTATCATGGGTTAGTAAAGGAAGTGCAAAAAGGGAATCGGATCCTGTTAAATGATGGTGCAGTTGAATTGACAGTTTTAGAGATAGATGGCTCTAAAGTCGTTACAACGGTTAAAACAGGAGGGGAAATTTCATCCCATAAAGGAGTGAATTTACCTGGTATTGTAACGAGCTTACCAGCAATAACAGAAAAGGATCAACAGGATATTCAATTCCTTTTGCAAGAAAGAGTCGATTATGTGGCATGCTCCTTTATCCGTAAAGCTTCTCACATAAAAGAAGTACGAAGCTTTATCAACCAACTGGATACCCATTCACCCCAATTGATAGCAAAAATAGAAACAGTAGAGGCAATTAAAAACTTTCAGGAAATTTGCGAGGAGGCAGATGGGGTGATGATTGCTCGTGGGGATCTTGGCGTTGAGATGCCGTATCAATGGATTCCACTACTTCAAAAAGCAATGATTTCTGAATGTAACAGGAGGAAAAAGTACGTTATTACAGCAACACAAATGCTACAATCGATGGTGGAAAATCCTTTTCCTACAAGGGCAGAAGTAATGGACGTTTTCCAGGCAGTTTTGGATGGAACCAATGCCGTTATGTTGTCCGCTGAAAGTGCTGCAGGAGATTACCCTGTACAAAGTATTGAAACATTGAAGCTTGTATCTCAATTCGCTGAGATTTCAAAACAGGAAGCTCCATTTGACTTTGCTGATGTCTTAAAACTATTAAATGAAAGTCGCTTATGAGTTGAGAATGCCGCTTTCAAATAAAAGTTCAACTATAATTTCTAGAACTATTCAAATAGATTATTAAAAAACAAAGGTATTTAACGAAGATACCTTTGTTTTAAAAAGCTGGTTTTCCATTGTTGTTACTGTTTTAATTGATTAAAGTCGCTAATTCCTTGCTGGATTAAGGTTGCGGCTTGGCTCATAACAGCACCGCCGCCAATGGCAGCAGCTACCCCAACAGCCTCTAGAATTTCTTCCTCTGTACACCCTTCATCCAAACAGCCTTTAAGATGATAAATAATACAATATTCATCCTGTGCATTAATACTTATTCCAAGTGCAATTAATTGCTTTTGCTTTTTATCTAATTTTCCTTCTTGAAAGCAAATTTCAGTAAATTCATTATAGGCTCTGGCCATATTAGGCATCTTTTGCGTAAAGGTTCCAATACCTTGTTTATAATCAAATAATGTTGTTTCAGTTTGATTTTGACCTATCAATGGGAGCAACCACCTTTCATAGTAATTGAAGGTGAAAAACCTTCCTACTTAATATAATCAAAAAGAGAGGTTATATACTTTTCCGTTAAGTCCTGTAATTGAATGATGTCTGTTTTTTCTTAATGGGTTGAATTTCGCGATAATCGTAAATTATGTATTCTCAATAAACTGGTGGGCTTTTGTAAATAAAAGTCCATGTGTTAAAATTCCCAAAATGATGGCAGTTACTGCCGCTGAAGAAGAAAATGAGTACATAATTAAAATTTGGTATCTGACAGCTTCGATTGGGTTTGCACCAGCCACAATCATACCAGTCATCATTCCCGGGAGCTGAACAAGGCCAACCGTTTTCATTCCATCTACAGTCGGCAGCATGGCAGCCTTTACTGTATTTCGCATAACATGGGAAATGGCTTGTTTAGATGTTGCGCCCAAGGCCAAATAAACGTTAATTTCTTCTCTTCTTGTTTCAATCTCTGATTTTAAACGATTGAGATAAAGTCCTGATACAACCATTCCATTTCCAATGATCATACCGCTAATTGGAATAATATATTGCGGAGTGGAGCCAATAATTTTTAGACTAACGAGTAAACCCATAGTCAGTAATTCTGTTGAAGAAATGGCGACAGCAATCCTCCATCCAATCCCTGGGAGTCCTTTCCCTTTTTTACGTGCATTTAGTGTTGCAACCGTAATCATCACCGAAAGCATTAATAAAATCAGCGGCCATGATTTCAATTTAAAAATGGTATGTAACACATATCCGACCACAATTAATTGAACAGCTGCACGGACCGTCCCAATGATTATATCCTTTTCAATCCCTAGCTTTTGCCAAACAGAAAGAAAAATCGCAAATGCAACAAATATAAGTGTTAACAATAGGGCAAATGTACTCATATATTTGACGCCGCCTTCTCGAACGATGTAGCTATAAATTCTTTTGTAGCTATATTTTTCGGATGTTCAAAAACTTCAAATGTCTTTCCTTGTTCCATGATTTTTCCGTCAGCGATAACCCATGTATATTGCCCGACCTTTTTAGCCTGCTTTAAATTATGTGAAACCCAAAGAATTGTTTTTCCTTGAGTTTTATGCAATTCAACAATCAAGTCTTCGATTTCCTCGGTACTACGAGGGTCTAAGGATGCTGTAACTTCGTCTAATAGGAGAATCTCAGGTTGATTTGCTAGGGTACGCGCTAAAGATACACGTTGCTTTTGTCCCCCTGAAAGGGAACGGGCATCCTGATCCTTAAGTGATTTTGGGAGAGCAACCTGTTCTAAAAGGGTATCCATTTCTGCTTCGTTTAAGTTTTTTCGAAGAAGACTTGGTCCAATTTTTAAATTATCTCTGACAGTTCCAGGTAACATCGTTGGTAATTGAAAGACCATTCCAATTTTTCTTCGCAGTTTTAGTACATCCATTTGCAAATATGGAGCCTCTTTAAATTGTAATGAACCTTCATCAGGATCTGTCATTCGATTAATCAAGGAAAGAAATGTGCTTTTTCCTGAACCAGATGGGCCAATAATCGTGATGAGTTCTCCTTCAAAAATTTTTGCAGAAACTCCTTTCAAGATGGATTGTCCTTTTTTGTCCTTTTTTACAACATGATGAATAGAAATAAGTTCTTTCAATAAAACGACCTTCTTTCAAATACCAACAAATAATTTTATGGTTGGAAAAATTGCCTAGCTCTATTTTACCAGCAAAAGGGGGTCGAATAAATTGAAAACCATTAAGGAGGCACGAATGATAAAAGAAAATTAAAAAGGCGTGAAAATTTCATTTTTCACACCTTTTTAATCCGTTTAAGAAATTATAAAATTTCTTACCTGTGGCAACCTTGAAAATAGTTTATTTACGTCTAGCTCCAGCGCCTAGCCCCTCGAGGTCTTAAGCCGCCTCACTCCGGAGGTCAGGACCATCCTGCGTGAGGCGTCTTAAGCTTGTCGGGGATGACAAAGGCGCCTGCGCTTTTGTTCTTCTAAGTGTGCCCGGCATGGGTGTAATCTCTAGGGTGAAAGTCCCGAACTGCGAAGGCAGAAGTAACAGTTAGCTTAACGCAAGGGTGTCCGTGGCGACGCGGAATCTGAAGGAAGCGAGC
>JAUZPL010000130.1 GCA_030705955.1 Bacillota bacterium
ATACGTTTTATGGAAGTCTTTAAAAAGAGATTTAATATAGACTTTTTAGTGTTTTGCGTAAGTTGTTTCATATATTCATCCCCTTTAATAATGTGAAAAGGCGGTAAATGAAGAATGGCATACCGAATTGGTAAATGCCTTCTTTTAGATAGGTTGAAGGAAGCCGAGATGACACAATCACAATTAGCAGAAAGATTAAAAATATCTAGACAACAGGTAAACAAGTGGGCAACTAATAAACAAGGAATGTCCATGGAAACTGCTAAAAGAATTGCCTCCATTCTAGGTTTAGAATGCTCTGACAATCTATATGAATGGATTCCAACTCGAGACTAAAAGAAGGTACAAAAAGGAAAAGTGTTCTACCTTTTCCTAAAATCGGTGTCAGCCATTCAGCTTACAGCTTAGCGAATAATATCCCTATAAAAATCATAGCTCATTTAATCTACAAAATGTCGACAAACTTTTCTTTTTTTTTCGACAAAATAATACAAAGGTGTTGTTAATTAATGACAGTAGGCATTTATGTTAGGGTATCCACTGAAGAACAAGCAAAAGAAGGATTTTCTATTTCTGCCCAACGCGAAAAACTAAAGGCTTTTTGTTCTATCCAGGAATGGAATGATTATAAATTTTATGTGGATGAAGGAATCTCAGCTAAAGATACAAATCGGCCTCAATTACAATTAATGTTAGATCATATTAAACAGGGAATGATTAATACCGTTTTAGTCTACCGACTCGATCGTTTAACAAGGTCGGTTCTTGATCTGTACAAACTGTTGGAAATCTTTGAAAAACATGATTGCCATTTTAAATCTGCAACAGAGACTTATGATACAAGTAGTGCAATGGGCCGGATGTTTATAACCTTAGTCGCTGCAATGGCTCAATGGGAGAGAGAAAACCTAGGAGAACGTGTCCGTATGGGGCAGATAGAAAAAGCCAGACAAGGGAAATACAGTGCTAAAGCTCCATTTGGCTTCGATAAGAATAGTGAGGATGTACTGATTGTTAATGAAGATGAAAAAACAGTAATCCTCGATATGATTGATAAAATCAAAGAAGGTTATTCTATTAGACAGTTAGCTAATTATATGGATGATAGTGGTATACCACCAATTAGAGGCTATCAATGGCATATGACATCTATTTTATCTATCCTTAAAAATCCTGCTTTATACGGTGCCATTAAATGGAGGGATGAAATTATCGAAAATCCGGATCAAGGAAAAATTATTTCTAAAAAAGAATATGATCATCTTTTGCTTTTATTAAAGGAAAGACAAAACAAGAAAAAAAGGAAAGTTAATTCCTTTTTTATTTATCAAATGAAATTAATCTGTCCTACCTGTGGAAATCATTTAACCAGTGAGAGAAGAACGTATACTAGAAAAGACGGACATATATCCGAGCATAATAGTTATCGATGCCAAGCATGTGCATTAAATAAAAGAAAAGCAATTAGTGTAGGTGAATATAAGTTAGAAGCAGCTTTTATTAAATATATGAAAAATTTAATTGAATTAGTTCCAGATATTAAAGAAGAACAAGAAGAAGATAAAGAAAAGAATAATCTTCTTAGATTAATCGAACGTATAAAAAAACAAAGGGAAAAATATCAAAAGGCGTGGGCAAATGATAATATGACGGATGATGAATTTGAGGCTAGAATGGATGAAACGAAAAGAGGACTATCAGAGCTTGAACAAAAGTTAGGTCGGATTCAGCCTATTGAACAACCACAATTTGATTATGAGCAAATAAAAGAATTGTTAAATACTTTTAATTTAAACTGGTCGAATTTGGAACCTCAAGAAAAACGCCAATATTTAAATATGTTTATTAAAGAGATATATTTCACGAAAGATGGTTTAAACGTTGAAGTTGAAAGGGTTTCTTTTTATTGATTTTTATTGTATTTATGTAAAGTATAAGCATGTATACTGAACATAAATACAAATAAACTTTTATCGTTAAAATTATCCTTTACTTTAGTATTTTACCTTATTTCTTTCCTTATTATTATTTAGTTTTGATTACAAGTTTTTAATCTTCATTAGATAAAAATATAAAACACAAAAGTGGGCATTGATTGCCCACTTTTATTATGCCCCTTCCTCAATTATCTTTTCAATTTCCTCAAAATGTCTTCCAAACATCCTGGAATGCCGTTTGGTTAAAAATGAATTGTTATGGGGTTGATACCGTTCATAAGATGGTTTTAACATTCTCACCATGAAAGCGGGTTTACGTTCCCCGCCAAAGTTTAGAATACAAATAGCGTGCCTTGTCGATTTAGTATTTGGAATATTTAACGCTGTTTCCACTGTGATAGGTTGCAGCTGTGTTTCAAGTGCTTTAAAGGTTTTTTCATTGTCGTTTTTAAATAACAGCCAGTTGACTCCACCAGAAATCAGATCTTCGGATATTTCTTTTAACTGCCCAAGATGATGACAGGCAAAGATACTGCCTAATCGTTCTTTTCTTCCCTGAACTGCTATTCTTGATAATAATTTTGCTAGGCCAACATTTTCAGATAGATAGGTATGTGCTTCATTGAAGATGATGAATGCTCCATTCCCTTGGTCGTTAACTGTCATTAACATTCTTGTCATTAATACCTTTAAAGTGATCCAATGAACTAAAGTTCTTACCGCAACAGTAGACAATATACGGTCCGGTACCCTAAAAATAATGACCTTTCCATCCTTCATCCATTGCTCAAGGTTCATTTCTTCCTTTGGTGGCTGTGCGAAGATTTCAAACAATGTGGAGTCTCCCATGAATTCATCTAATCTATTGAGGATCGCACTTGCCTTTCCATCTAATGCTTTTTGCCCATCCCTAGTACATTTCATTTCGGATGAAGTGACCTCTCCTTTGTTATTTTTCTTTTCTACCAGTTCATATTCACTTAAGTATTTTTCAAGTTCTTCAGCAATTCTTCCTTTTCCTTCTGATCTTAACTTTTTAGCTGTTTCTTCTCTAAATGCTTCTTCTTCAAGTAACCGTTTGATGTTGTATAGACTGCCATAAGATGCTTGGGCAAAGGCCCTTAATATTTTTCTGCTTTGCCCCATTGATTCTAAATCTCCAAAGAAATCAATGAGCTCATTAGCAAATCTATCCGCACCTTTACGGCCTAACTTTTCCATGACCTCTGTTAGATCAAGCGGTGGTAAATAATCCTCATCTGATAAATCAATATCAATAATCTTTTCAGGCGGTAAGCTGTCACGTATGCCATTTGCCATGCCTTGAAGTCCTTCTTTATTAACCTGGTCAATGACAATAAAGCTAATATTGTGGTTTAAGGAAGCTTCAGTAACAAAGTTCTGAATAAATGTATCTTTACCGCTGCCCATACCACCTGTTGCCACATAACCCTTGTAGGTCTCTTCTGGATTAGTAAGCGGAATTCCAATAGGATATTCCTTACCTTTTAGTTCAGCATGGCCAATAAGAATACTATTGCTTTTTGTTTTATGTTTATTGATTGATTCGTGATTAAACTTAATATTGTTACTGCCTATGCTTATTCTGATATCCTCAATTTCCACATATTCTTTGCGATCTTTGTGGATAAAGATAGAGGATATATCCGTTTCAACTTTTTTATTAACTGATAATTCATTTTCGTATCGTTGTTGGATGACGGATGTTGGCATTTGAATTGCTACCTTTGCTATTTCATCACAAGATAATAATGAAATATCTCCATCTGCTTTTGTTGTTTTTGATAAATGAAGTGTATTTAATTCGTTCAAGACTTCTCTTTTTCGTGCTTTTAATCTTATCTTATATGGTAAAAGTTCGTTATCTCCAGCTATTTCACTAAAGGCACTGCTAATGGTATTAGCGATGAGTTCACCACGAAGTTTGTTTTCTGTCACAGCTGCCACACGAATTAATGACTTAAATACTGGCTGATTTAATTTATCTAATGATTTATTTGTAACTGTGCTTGAATTCAACTCCTCAATCAAAGCATGTTTTTTATCAATCACTTTTTTCTTTTCAAATCCACCTTTATCACTCTTAAAGAATGAAGTGGCAATAGCATTCATGATGTCATTTAATATGTCATACACTTCATTTGCTATGGTGGAAATACCTGTTTTGAGCGATTTTTGAACCTTGGCAGGGGTTATTCTTGCCCGAACAGGTATTTTCCCTTTCTGCAACTTTTCATGGGCCCAATGGCCATTCTGCGCCCATTGTTTACGTTCAAATGTTTCTGTATAAACGGAAAGCCTGGCAAAATCTCCATCCATTGAAATATCATCGAGTGCAGTAAGTAGTGAGGCAATTGGGGTAGTTTGTTCTGTGGCATTTACTCTAAGTGAAAAAATGTCGTGTTTAGAAAGTCTAATCTCCTGTAGAACTGGATTGTAATTAGTGGGAATTTGTAATGAATTCGATTCTACCTGTTCAATCGTTACTTTCATGTAATTCTCTAAGATTTCTTTGAACTTTTTCGCCCATAATTCCGAAGTGCTAACATAAAACTCGATTTTCTTTTCTTCTTTTTCTTGCTTGAATATTACATCGAACCATATGGAATCCTTTTCTCTGAAGGTAAATTTAAAACCTTCCTTGCTTAACCTGGAAGGAAGTTTATCATAAATCTCGTACATCTTATGGAGCACTCTCCACATTTTTGAGTTTTGATTATTGGTTACCGATAAATGAGGAGTAATGCGATAGGTAATCATTTTATTTTGTTTGTACTCAAAATACTTAGAAAGCTTTATGGATCTTATTTTCCAAGGATAATCCACGAAATCACCCCCATCATCCCAAATCCCCAACGTGTTACATACTTTGGAAAATTACCTGTGAACATAATAGCAATGCCAGCTGCAATGGTTATCGCACATCCTATTTCAGGCATTAAGTCAGTAAGTGTATGACCTAGCCAAATTAACCCATCTCTCAACATATCTAATAAAGGGTGAAACATTATTTCATTTTCTTTACCTATGACCTTATCTCCAAGTTGGTTCCATTTATCTAACAAGAATTGACCAGGGTGATGCCACCAATCGCCTTGCATATTAGAAACTTTTTCTGCTATTGGAGTTGGATCTACCCAATGGCCAGCTACATCTTTCATCCCGTAATGTAAATGTGGTCCTGTTGAATTTCCTGTATTTCCGCTTAGTCCGATTGTTTCTCCAGCATAAAGATGTTCATGCATCTTTACTTTAATTTGAGATAGATGGCCATAAATACTTAATGTGCCATCATCATTCCGTACAAATACACCTTTACCTAAGTTCTTTGTACCATAATCCACTATCTGTTCTACGGTACCGCTCATAACACTGTGTAGATCCGTTCCTTGTGGCATGGCTAAATCAATTCCATGGTGTGGGACATTATTTCTAATCTCTGCCAATTCCCCGTATTTACCTGTCAGTTGAAACTTCATATAGCTTCCCTCCTTTATTAACAAAGGATTTAAAGTTAACCGATTTAATTGGCCTATTCCGAATGTTGTAAATCCTATATCCTATCAAGCAAATTGTTATAATGATTCCCACTTTAAACACCTCCTATATTCCTTTTAACCAATCACGAATATCAATTGCATGTCTGGCAAGAATATAACCAGCACATGCACCAATTAGCAGTTCAAGAGCCTTTTCCCTGTGACCAAACATCCAAGCCACACCGCTAAAAACTAAAACACCTACAACAAGCCAATCTACGCAGTTTAATACTGCATGCCAAACACCATTAAAAGTATGATCTGTTGCAGTTTCGGTTGCTGCTAAAGCAGTTCTTGGAATCAAGACTAGCGCCATTCCTGTGCTAATTTTAACGATTTTCATTAGTTTTTTATCTTCTAGCAAGCTTAATAATTCTTTCGTTGGATACTTTTCATTTCTTACAAATTGCCTAAAATCAAGTGTTTGTGTTCGTGTCATATCCTTTTCCTCCAGGTTTAAATTTTTTAAATAAGGAAATATTAAAGATAAAACTTTCAAAGGAGTGACTTTAATGTTTATTTTAGTTGGTGCAGCCATTGGAGCTACAATTGGTATTTTAGTTAATGTGTTAGTGGGTTAAATCAATCCATTTATGAGTGCTTTATCGATTTCCTCCAATTCGATAGGCACTTTTATTTGTACTGTGCCACCTTCCATATCCCTTTGAATTAACCGCTTGATATAAGCCGAAAAATTAGTAAATTTTTGAGTATGCTCATACAATTTTTTTTGCCACGGATCCGCAAGATTAAAAACAACAGGGCAACGTTTCATTTCATTTGAATTAACCATAAATTGCCGTTCCAATCTTATAAAATCCAATTGAATTAGCAAAAACAGGGTGTGCCTCTAAAGCTTGAAAGATTGGATGCATTACCATTGCATTTGGATAATACTTTTGGATATAAGGTATTAGTATTTCCGCAGCTCCTCCTAAAACCCACACAAAATCTTCTTTATTCCACTTTTTTGATGTTTGCGTTACGATTCCACGTGACATTTCCGATAAATTATTAGTTTTCACCGTGTTCATACCAAAAGGAAGTGTGAATGAATCTTTATCGATATACCTTTTATCCCGTAATGAGGCGCAATTAACCGTACCACTTCCCACATCGATAATTCTCACTAATCCATCTTTTGGTTTTGCCCAAAAAGCAGCTCCACCTTCTGCAGCAACCTCCACAGCTTGAATCGTAAAAATCTTTCGTTTTCCATTAATAATCAAATCGTGACTACCAATTAACATATTTTTAATCCGGTTCTTTTCTTCATCAGTATGTTTACTAATAGGCTGACCCACTACAATTTTAAATTCATTTTCCATCATACATTGGCGGTGCAATGCAATTAAAATTCTTAACTTGGCATCCTCATGAGCTTTACTATCTCCCATAATGGATCCTGAAAACTCAGATTCAGCTAAAGCTAATGTGCCTGCAAACCCTCTTCGACCCTGGTATTCAAAAACCATATCATCCTTACCATGAATATCTTTCATTTTCCTTTCCCGAAATTCCCCAATTTGAGAGACGAAATGATCCAAACCCAATGAGCTTGCAACATCCACTTCGTTATTACCACCATCAATACCAACAATCATCATTTTTTAAAAACACCTCCAAAAATATTGGTTAGCACCTACTTAACAACTAGCAGGATTTTTTATATTAAGTTGCGAACTAGGTATTAACTAACTGTTTAATAAATGATATTTTTTCACTTAAATTTTTATGCAAGTCCACTTAAATTTTTATGGAGGTTTACTTGATGGTAATAAAAGATGGAGTGGAAGTTCGGTTACAAGAGATATTGGATTCAAAAGGAATGAAACAAGAATTTCTTTGTAAAATGACAAAAATATCTACAACATCTATGAGTTCCCTATGTAGAGGTGATTCATTACCCTCAACAAAAAACGGTTTAAAGATAGCAAAAATATTAGGGAAACATTTTGAAGAAAT
>JAUZPL010000131.1 GCA_030705955.1 Bacillota bacterium
ACATGAACAGGAAGGTTTTTCAAATGAATAGAGAAGATCCATATAGAGACCAGGCAGCACGTTTAAGAAAGAGAATAGAAAAAATAAATGAATCCACCAATGACGATTCCAGTTTGCCGCCAAGAAGTGATTTGCATCGGTTAAAGAAAAAGAAAACAAAATGGAAATTGAAGTACCCCATAATACGAATATTAGTTTTGTTTTTTATCCTACTCCCGATAACTATTTTTAGTATTTATTCATACCTTGAAGGAAAAAAACATATTGGATCGGAAAAGGCTTCCGTTTCTACTCAAGGCTATGAAACTATTGATTTTGAAAAGCCGAAAAAAACTAAAAAAAATAAAGCAAATGAGATCCATCAAAACAATGATGGAAAAAATGGGGTGACGCAACAAAATGAAAATAATATAAATCCGACTACAACTAAAAACACAGAAACAGAGGCACAAAGTACTGGAGCAAGTGAACAAAAAAATGGAACACCACAACAATCCGTATCAAGTAATACTTCGACAAACGGACAGGATAAAGATAAAAATGGGAGTGGCCAGGATACCTCAACTACTAAGAATTCTAGCCCAGATAGGATTATTTACCATACTGTTCAACCACAGGAAACCCTTTTTCGTATTGCTATGTATTATTATCACTCCGATGCGGGAATAGACATTATCAAACAAGCTAACCATATTCAGAATAATAATATTGTAGCTGGCCAGGTTTTAAAAATACCTTTGAAAAAATAGACAGTATTTTCTCTTAAGTTTTTACTAACATATTTTAATGGACAGGTTCATATGAATGTAAAAGATAGGGAGGGTGATTACATTGGATTCTCCAATTCTTTTACTGGAAAATACGGATCAGGCAACAAAACAAATGCTTGAAAATGTGCGAAAAAGAAAAGAAAAATTTGATAAATCAAAACGCTTGCATACCATGGTTATTTGGGCAACACTTACTACTGCCTCCATCTACTTTGGCTATTTGTATTTTACTATTGCTAAGCTTTATTCCTATTCTTTTGCCGCTATGTTTTCTGCATTTGTAAACAATTCCAACAATCTCTATTTTTTAGTTGTAACAGTAGGTCTTTATGGTTTTATGAATGTGCTTAAGCAAAAAATGGATAAAAAAGAGAAAGAATATCATGAACTAAGATGTGAAATTGTTGATAGAAGCAAGGACTTATGGAAAAAAGAACAGGAATGGAAAAATCGTCATGTCGTCTTTGAAATGATGAAAAACAATTATGATATCAATCTTTATCATGAAAAAAAATAAGAAGCAGCGTTGTTGCTGCTTCCTACACTTCATTAGAAAACCTTCTTCTGATCGCGTTCATCCTTTAATATCTCTACAGCTTCACGGAACCGTTGTGCATGAATGATTTCACGCTCACGCAAAAAACGAAGTCCATCATTAATAGCAGGATCATCACTTAAGTCAATCAGCCATTGGTATGTGGCCCTTGCTTTTTCTTCAGCTGCTATATCCTCGTATAAGTCAGCGATAGGGTCGCCTTTTGCTGCAATATAGGCAGCGGTCCAAGGTACACCTGATGCATTTTGATAAAATAATGCGCCATCATGGTTCGCATAATGATCACCAAGGCCTGCTACCTTCATTTGATCAGGTGTAGCATCTTTCGTTAATTTGTATACCATTGTTGCAATCATTTCAAGATGTGCGAATTCTTCTGTCCCAATATCAGTTAGGAGCCCTATAACCTTGTTTGGAATAGTATACCGTTGGTTCAGGTATCTGAGAGCAGCAGCGAGCTCACCATCTGCACCGCCGTATTGTTCAATTAAATATTTTGCTAGGGTTGGATTACAGGTGCTGACTCGCACGGGATATTGTAGCTTTTTCTCATAAATCCACATTTACCTCACTCCCTCCCTGTTTTCTACAATTGCCATGGCCAAGGACTATCAGCCCAGGTCCATGGGTATCCGGAATAACTGTTGCCGTATTGTACTAATGGACCAAATTGGCTCTCAAACGATTTCTTTAGCTGTTTTCTTTCTTTGGTGTAGTGATTAAATTGATTGATGGCTTCGAAATCATCCGGGTGTGTATCTAAATACAGGGTGAGATCAACTAACACAAAGTCAACCATTTGAATTTGTTCCATCAACGGATAAAATTCATCAGGAACCTGTTTCATACTTGATTACCCTCCTTTGCCAATTCGATTTGGCTAAAATATGGATCGTAGAACGCTTTCCATATTGTACCGGCTCGAAGTGCCTCTGCAGGTGTAAATTGGGGTAAATTAGGTGGCTGATATCCCATATATAAATGTGGGGGAGTTGAGTAAGTTTTAATATTAATTGGCACACAAGGATCAAAAGGGCTTACATAGGGATGATAAGTTTTATGATGAGTATTCATAGAAGACCTCCCTTTATTCAATATCAATTAATTTTATGAAAATTATCTTAGTTCATGACATAAACTTTATTATGAAAAAAGGGATTACCGCATTTTTGTTGAAATATACTAGTAAGGTAGAATTAATAACTTAGAGGTGATGAAAATGTTCGTAAAAAGTATTATGATTCCAAAGCACAATTGTTTTACCGTTCAGAATAATGAAACCCTAAGATCTGGATTAGAAAAGTTAGAATTAAATCAAGTGGATGGATTACCAGTCCTTGATGGTGATCGGTACGTTGGAATTTTAACTCGATTTGGAATATATGAGAACTGTTTTCAGTCTGATAAGCAGAAAGATGACTTTTTAAATTCAACCTTGGTCAATGAAATTGCAACCCATCAGGAAAAAATCCTTAATGGTGAAGAAGTATTCGAAAAAACTCTTTTTGACTTAAAGGACTTTCCCCTATTGGCTGTTGTCGATCAAAATCGAAAATTTTTAGGAGTTGTAACACGTTCGGATGTATTGGAGCAGTTCCAAAGTGCTTTTGGCGTAAATCGTCCAGGTGTTAGAATCGCCTTTACATCTATTGAAACGGAGGGCCGGATTGCCCGCCTTTCTGAAATTGCCCATCACTTTCAGGAGCATATCATTTCACTTGTTACTTTTGATGAAACTGATAAACTTGTCAGACGCATTGTTATGAAAATTGAAAAGAAAGATAATATTGATCGCTTTACAACAAAGCTGGAAGAACATGGATTCCGAATTTTAAGTATCAAAGAAGATGAATGATTTGTTATAGGGTGTAAAAATCAAAATCCCTCTCATACATTTGTTATGGGGGGGATTTTTATGTGGAATATGGGTTTGAAAATGATAATCGGTTGTCTATGTGGTTATTTATACATAAAATTTAATTTGATTCATTCTTCATCTTCCTTTATTGAAGAGTTTATTATGATTATAATGCACCCTTTGCGGTTTTTTTTAGATATGATAATGTTTTTTATCGCGTTGATTATGAATGCTTCCCTAATTAAGTTGTTGTTTAATAAGACATTTGTAGTATGGAAAAAAAAGAAATATTGGAATAATGAGATACTCATCGGGTATACCGGACTCATTCTAATGATTTCTTACCTTATCAATTTGGATTTTGTTCACGCTCTTATCCTTTTTAGTTTAAGTTTCTTTTATGTTATTATTTCCATGGATGCCTAGAAAGTAAGGGGTGGTAAAAATATGGGATTTTATATCGTATTCATTTTAGGAGGATGTCTCTTATTATATAGAATGATCTGGGAAGCATTTCTTAATAAGGTATCAAGGCATGAATTGTTTTTTTCTGATTTCCCAGATTCTTTCGGACAAGTTTCGATATTTTTTATTTCAGATATACATCGAAGAGTAATCTCTGACAAGATTATTGTCGATGTTCTTGGTAAAGCAGATATTGTCATTATTGGCGGTGATTTGACGGAAAAAGGGGTTCCAATGAAAAGGGTAAGAGAAAACATAGAAAAATTAAAAAAATTGGGTCCAGTTTATTTTGTTTGGGGAAATAATGACTACGAGGTAGATTATCGTAAATTAGATGTTATTCTTTTGGAAAGTGGTGTGAAAATATTATATAATACGTCGGTCACTTTTGAGTCTGGATCGGGGGATAAGATTAGTTTGCTGGGTGTAGATGATCTAAATCAAAATTTGGACAGAATTGATTTTGCCCTTATGGACGCGGAGAAGGATAGTTTTAAAATCCTAGCTAGCCACTATCCAGATATTGTGAAAAAAGTTGCGTATGAACATGGAATTCACCTTGTGCTAAGCGGCCACACTCACGGAGGTCAAATTCATATTTTTGGATATAGTCCATATGAACGTGGAAAATTAAAAGTCCTTAAAAATACGACCCTTTTAATAAGTAATGGTTATGGAACCACTACGCTCCCACTTCGGCTTGGTGCCCCAGCTGAGTGTCATTTAATTACACTAAAAAAAGGCTAATTTTTAGTCCGTGTTTAGGAAAGTTTTTGTCTATTCAATCATTTATGATTTTGTATAAATATGTAAGGCGGGGCGGGTAACTTTTAATATTGATAGTTATTTGGATTGGTGAGGTAGACAATTCACCAACAGATAGCCGTGACATAAACTAAAATAAGAGTTACGTGACGGCAGGGGGCAAAAGCATGCGCTTAGAACGCTTAACAGCCAATAAAATAAAAATTTTTTTAACCTCTGATGACCTATTTGAAAGGGGACTCTCTAAAGAGGATATATGGAAGGATTCCATTAAATGGGATCAACTTTTTCATGATATGCTTGAAGAGGCTAGTGAGGAATTTAATGTAGAAATCCAAGGTTCTGTTGCCGTTGAAATTTTTTCCTTGCAGGCTCAGGGAATGATTATGATTATAACAGTAGATGATACCCTAGAAGATGAAGAAATGTTGTATGACGGATTCATTGAGATGCAAGTTAGGGTTGATGGAAGTGACAACCTTTTATATGAGTTTGAAAGTATTGAAGAAATAATTGAGTTATCAAAAAGACTAATTTCTATGGGTATATGCGGTGGGAATTTATATTCACACAAAAATCGATATTACTTGTTTATGAATCATTTGGATCAATCGAAACTTGAAATAACAGCCTCTATTTTATCAGAATATGGAGAAGCGTCTATTTTGAGTCCTTATATTCTTGCGGAATATGGAAAAATGATAATTGAAAATAATGCGGTGGAAACTATTCATCATTTTTTTTACTAAGGAATATATATTCTTCTTAGGGATGAAAAGGGGCCACCGCCTCTTTATGTGAAAATCTTATATACATATAATTTGGTTGATTCAGAGATTAAATGATGTATCATTTTTTTTACAAATTATCAACAATATATAGGATGGTAGCGTTTACAATTTTTCGTGTCAATTATTAAAAATTTGCATTTTTCATCTTGCATAAATTAACCAAAAGAGTATACTATGTCATGAAAGCGGACAGCATTCGTAAAAGCGATTCTTTAGGAGGTTTACAAATGGTAGCCGAGAAAAATAACGATATGACAATTGATGAGGGGACACATGATGTGTTGAAATCTACACAGACTGTAATCCATAAGGCTTTACAGAAGCTTGGTTATCCAGAAGAAGTATATGAGCTCTTAAAAGAGCCATTGCGTATTATGACCGTTAAAATTCCAATTAGAATGGACGACGGATCAATTAAAATATTTACAGGCTACCGAGCCCAGCATAATGATTCAGTTGGGCCTACAAAGGGTGGAATTCGTTTTCATCCAGGTGTAACAGAAACAGAAGTTAAAGCCCTTTCTATTTGGATGAGTTTAAAATGTGGAATTGTTGATCTTCCTTATGGCGGTGGTAAAGGTGGGATCGTATGTGACCCACGTGATATGTCCTTCCGTGAACTTGAAAGATTAAGTAGGGGATATGTACGTGCTATAAGCCAAATAGTTGGTCCAACAAAGGACATTCCAGCACCGGACGTCTTTACAAACTCTCAAATTATGGCATGGATGATGGATGAATATAGTCGGATTGACGAATTTAATTCTCCTGGTTTTATTACTGGTAAGCCACTTGTGCTTGGAGGCTCACATGGACGTGACTCTGCTACTGCTAAAGGGGTAACGATTTGTATTCGTGAGGCTGCCGCAAAGAGGGGAATTGAAATAAAAGGTGCAAGGGTTGTTATTCAGGGTTTTGGTAATGCAGGCAGTTATTTATCAAAATTCATGCATGAAGCCGGAGCAAAGGTAGTTGGAATATCTGATGCATATGGAGCACTTTATGATCCGGAAGGGCTAGATATTGATTACCTTCTTGATCGACGTGATAGCTTTGGAACGGTAACGAAGTTGTTTAATAATACAATTTCCAATAAAGAACTTTTGGAGTTAGATTGTGATATCCTAGTTCCAGCTGCAATTGAAAATCAGATTACTGAAGAAAATGCACATAATATTCGCGCTAGTATTGTTGTAGAAGCTGCGAATGGTCCTACTACTTTAGAGGCAACACAGATCTTGACAGAACGCGGAATTTTACTTGTTCCTGACGTTTTGGCTTCTGCTGGCGGTGTTACCGTATCATATTTTGAATGGGTTCAAAATAACCAAGGATATTATTGGACAGAAGAAGAAGTGGAAGAAAAACTTGAAAAAGTAATGGTAAGATCATTTAATAGTATTTATGACACTGCACAGACACGCCGAGTAGATATGCGTCTTGCAGCCTATATGGTTGGTGTAAGGAAAATGGCTGAGGCAAGCCGCTTTAGAGGTTGGATTTAGTAATAGATATTTCTGTAAAGTTCGAAAATATTGAAATAAGATAGAAAATCTCCTATCATTGAATTGGTAGGAGATTTTACTATGCTTATATTAGAATTGAAATAAAAAATAACTCCTAATACGATGGGTGAGTGAAATAAATGAAAAAGGTTGTTTTATTAACAACAGGGGGTACTATTGCAAGTAAACCAAATAAGGAATCTGGTAAATTAGCATCTGGAGCCTTGACAGGGGAAGAATTAGCTGCAATGTGTAATCTTCCGGAGAATATTGAAGTGATTGTTGAATCCGTTTTCCAAAAAGCAAGTATTCATATTACCTTTGAAGATTTAGTTGTTTTAAAAGAGAAAATTGAAATGTATTTTAATGATTCAGAGGTTTCAGGGATTGTTGTAACACATGGTACTGATACGATGGAGGAAACATCCTATTTCCTTGACTTACCAATAGGGGACGAGAGGCCGGTAGTAGTAACAGGCTCGCAGCGTTCCCCAGAGGATTTAGGCAGCGATGTTTATACCAATTTAAGACATGCCATTTATTCTGCCTGTTCCGATCATTTAAAGGGGGCAGGAACGGTAGTTGTCTTTAACGAAAGAA
>JAUZPL010000132.1 GCA_030705955.1 Bacillota bacterium
ACCTGTTGGTGGAAAATTGCATACAGGACGCAGCCGTAATGATCAGGTGGCTACGGATATGCACCTTTATTTAAGAACAAAAACAAATGAACTGATTACATTGATGGAAGAGCTCCAAAGATCATTGATGGAACATGCTAAAAACAATATAGATACATTAATTCATGGCTATACCCATCTTCAGCGTGCGCAGCCCGTTTCTTTTGCCCATCATTTGATGGCCTATTTTTGGATGTTTGAACGGGACAAGGAAAGATTAACTGATAGTTTAAAACGGGTGAACTGGCTCCCGCTTGGTTCAGGTGCCTTAGCTGGAACAACATTCCCGATTAATCGTCAGCGGGTTGCTGAAATATTAGGATTCGAAACCGTTTATCCTAACAGTATGGACGCCGTAAGCGACAGGGATTTTATTCTTGAATTTCTCTCCATTGGCGCGATTATTATGACCCATATTTCAAGAATTTCTGAAGAGCTTGTTATTTGGTCAAGTCAGGAGTTCCAATTTGTTGAACTGGATGATTCCTTCTGTACTGGTTCAAGTATTATGCCGCAAAAGAAAAATCCAGATGTACCTGAATTGCTGAGAGGAAAAACGGGCCGAGCATATGGTAATTTAATTGGGCTCCTTACCGTGCTAAAAGGCTTGCCACTTGCCTACAACAAAGACCTTCAAGAGGATAAAGAAGGAATGTTTGATACAGTTGTAACATTGGAAGGCTCACTCAAATTATTGGCTCCAATGATCGAAACAATGACGGTCAAAAAAGATGTGATGCGTAAAGCCATTAACAATGACTTTTCAAATGCAACAGATATCGCGGACTATTTAGTACGTAAAGGTTTACCGTTCCGTGAAGCACATGAAATCATTGGGAAAATTGTATTATATGCAATTCAGCAACAGAAATATTTATTAGATTTATCTTTTGAAGAATATAAGGAGTTTAGCCCTTTATTCGAAGAGGATATTTATAAGGTGCTGTCACCAGAGCATGTTGTTGCTGTTCGTAATAGTTTCGGGGGAACATCACCGGAGCAAGTAAAAGAGCAGATCAAATTGGGTGAAGAAAAGCTAAATAAATAGAATGCTGTTTTCTAAGAGGCTAAAAAACCCTCATTGTTGTGGGTCTTTTAGCCTCTTTTTTTGAAAAAATGAGTGGAGTTATGTTCAACCTATTAACATTCCGTATTTTTTCTACATAATAAAAGGGTTTTTCTACATGAGTTGGCACTTTTACTACATGGATAGGTTCCTATTCTACACAGCAAGATGCTTTTTCTACACGAGTAGGCTCCTTTTCTACATATATGGATTGATGTTTAAAATGAAAATTCAAAAAATATTGACATCATTTCCAGAATAGTCTAAAATTCATTTATAAATCAGAACGTCATTAAATTTAATTAAATAAAAACTCTTATCCAGAGTGGCGGAGGGACATGGCCCGATGAAGCCCGGCAACCATCAAGGTATTCCTTGAAAAGGTGCTAATTCCTGCAGGTTTTATACCTGAAAGATAAGGGGAGGAATAGCGAGCCCTCTTCTTATGAAGAGGGCTTTTCTTGACTAAAGTGCATCCACCACTCTGTCATCCCCTCAAATGCTCGCTAATTAGCGATTAAGGAGTGTGTAATATGGATGAAATAAAAGTGGCCATTTTGGGTTTTGGAACAGTAGGTGAAGGAGTTTACAAGACCATTCGATCCCATGAGAGGGAACTAACAGCGGTATTGGGGAAAAAGGTAGTGGTTGCTGCTGTTTTGATAAAAAATAAGGAAAAGAAAAGAAATATATCTGAAAAAATTCTTATTACCACTGATTTCAATGAAATATTGGCCCTTCCTAACCTGGATATTATTATGGAGGCAATTGTAGAGAAGGAGCCCAGCTTCACATTTTTGAAAAAGGCGATTAAAAAAGGCTGCCACATCGTTACGGCTAATAAAGAAATGTTTGCCCACCATGGGAAAGAATTAATGAAGCTCGCGAAAGAGTATAACGTTAAGATTGGGTTTGAAGCTACTGTTGCGGGGGGAATTCCTATCATTCAAACCCTTCAGCAATTATTTAAAATTAATCGTGTGCATGAAATACAGGGAATTCTTAACGGAACTTCTAATTTCATCCTAACTGAGATGAGAGAAAAAAAGCAGTCCTTTGCTACGGCTTTGAATCTTGCCCAAGAAAAAGGCTATGCTGAATTAGATCCAACAAATGATGTAGAAGGAAATGATGCCTTTTTTAAATTGATGATATTGAGCAGAATAGCATTTGGAGAAGAACCAGATTGGAATGATGTTGATCTTGAGGGGATTACGTCCATTACAAGTGAACTAGTTGAAAATGCAGAAAGGCTAGGATTAAGGTATAAACATATTGCCTCTATTGTTAGAAAAGGCAATAAACTAGTAGGATCAGTTAAATTGATAACGGTTGGAAAGTTGCATCCTTTTTATCAAGTTGAAGGGGTCGAAAATGCGATTAATATTCAATCCGATATCGTTGGTAGTATCACCTTACAGGGACCAGGAGCGGGAATGTTTCCAACTGCTAGTGCAATGATTGAGGATCTTGTTTTTGTTAATGAAAAACAAAATCTTCAAAAAGTGGGCTATGAGAAAACAAATGATCCGATAACAGCAGTAATTTAATTAAAAGGAAGTCTGAAAATGGCTGGTTGTAATTTGCATTCTATCATTCATACAGTTAAAAACCGACCTTCTTTCAATAGAGAGAGGTCGGTTTTTAACTGAGTTCAATTATTTTGTTTGAGAGATTCCGTTAACGATTTGAGCTAGTGCCTCACTGATTGGTGTGGTTGGGCGGCCAATTAATTTTTCAAAATCGTTGCTCTCGATTCCAAGTGTTCCTTCTCGAATACTTTTTTGGATGTCTACAAGCATAGGAATAAGAAAATCTGGTACGCCCGCACCTTTCATAATATCTGCATAAGCGGTATCTTCGACCTGTTTTACTGGTACCTCTTTACCCAACACATTGCCAAGAGCAGATGCAAGTTCTTCTTGAGTCAATAATTTACCAGAAAGCTCGTAGATTGTATTTTCATGTCCGTTTCCTAATAGTACAGCCGCAGCAGCCTCTGCATAATCTTGTTGAAGGGCCCAGCCTACCTTGCCATTTCCAGCTGATGTCACCCAAGGGGCTCCTGCTAATACACCTTGAATGCCTGGAATTTCATTTTCCAAATACCAGTTATTGCGTAAGAAGGAATAAGGAATGCCTGTTTTTAAAATTGCTTCTTCTGTTGCCTGATGTGTTGGAGCAAATAAGTTTGCACTTTCCTTTGCGTTCACGATACTAGTGTACGCAATGAATTTAACTCCAGTACGCTCTGCTGCAGCTACCGCATTGGCATGTTGACGAATTCTAGTTTCATTGTCTCCATCCGCAGAAATAAGTAATAAACGATCAACACCTGCAAAAGCAGCATCTAACGATTCTGGGTGGTCAAAATTCCCTTGACGTACTTCTACTCCGCGAGCTCGTAATTCTCCTGCTTTATCTGGGTTACGAACACTTACAGCCAATTGATTTACTGGTAAAGTTTTAAGTAAGGTTTCCACCACTTTTGTTCCCAATTTCCCTGTTGCCCCTGTTACTAACATTTTCATTTGTCTTTTCCTCCGATTCTATTTTTTGTATCTTAATGATAAAACATTATCCTGTATTCATTTTAAGTACCTGTATTTATAATAGATACTTCTAGTGGTTTTGTCAATCAATAAAAATCTCTTTATATTTTTTTCGAATTTTAAGGTATAATATGTTGTAACCAAATTAAATACATGTTTATACAATGTAATAGACTTTGACCAAAAGTAAGGTAGGTGAATGTTATGTCCATCAGCAGTCGATTTACCGTTGGTGTTCATGTATTAGCACTTATTGAATTAAATAAAGAGGGGATAAGCTCTTCGGAATTTTTAGCAGGGAGCGTAAACACGAACCCAACCTTGATAAGAAAAATTATGGGCATGCTAAAAAAAGCTGGGTTAATCGAAGTACATCCAGGTATTGCAGGTGCAAAACTAGCCAAGGAACCATCATATATAACCTTGCTTGACGTTTATAAGGCGGTTGATGTTGTGAAGGAAAAAGAATTGTTTAGTGTACATGAAAATCCACACCCAAATTGTCCTGTAGGCAGGAACATTCAAGATTCTATCACTCCTGTATTGTCAGCAGCACAATTAGCTTTGGAAAAGGTACTAGGAAATGTAACAATCGAAGATATTCTTAAGGATATTGTGGATAAAGAGAAATTTAGAATAGTAAATGAATAAAAGACAGTCTTGAAAACATAAGTAGATCTGATAAAGCAGAGAAAAATCTATTTAACTGTATAAATAACATATAATTTAGTGCTGTAAATAACAGGTTAAATAGCATAATACAGTATTTCGGAACTATTGCCTTGATGAAGAAGAAATTCTTCTGTTTTCCCAAGGGAGAGCGGGTACATCGCCTTGATGGATTAAATACAAATCCAAATTTCCCCTGGGAAAATTTATGATGCTTCATAAAATTATATTTATGAAAAGGGAAATAAGCATGGAATTAAAATTTTGATAAAATAATATACGTTCTTAATAGTTATGCACAATTATATCCACAAATATGATGTGAATTATAAAGTTATCCAGTGATTTATCCACTATATCCACATTTGTTTATCCACTTATCCACAGCCACGAATATAATCTTTAAATTCAAAGGAGTATAACATTATAAACATGTTTAACTTGTTAAGTTCACATGTTATTCAATTTTCCAACATTAATATGTTAAGAAACTGTGAAAGCCATTGTTACATTGAATTGGACCAAGTATATTATAAGTGTAAAGAGGACAACGAACCTCCTTATAGCATCAGCTAGCTGGATTTATCTCCCCGAAAGAGGGTTTTTGATACATCATTACATATTAATGTGAATCTTTTCACATAACAACAAGGAGATGTTAAAAATGAAATGGTATAAAGCACCTGCTGCGGCAGCAATTTGGACTATATTAAGGATTTGGCTTGGTCTTCAATGGTTTGAAGCGGGTTATGGAAAACTCACAGGCGGATTTGACGCTGGTGGATTCTTAGGAGCAATCCAACCAAGTCAACCATGGTACGCAGATTTCTTGCATAGAATTGCCATGCCAAATATTGCAGTAGTTAATGTAATTGTACCATGGGGTGAATTACTAGTTGGGTTAGGATTAATTGTAGGATTAGCCACTATTCCTGCTTTAATTGCCGGAGCATTCATGAACTTGAACTTTATGTTGGCAGGTTCCACAAGTATAGATCCAATTCTATATTCTGCAGCAATTATACTTTTATTCACTGGAAGTGGATCATACTTCTTTGGTTTAGACAAATTTGCTATCCCATATTTGAAAGAAGATTTCAAAGATAACAAAGGAAATAAACTGAAAGTTTTCACAAGATATTAGTTGATTTTACAGGTTCTATCGCAGCCATATTTTTAGGCTAAAACCTCTCTGGTAGAACCTGATTTTTATATCAAGATTTCCCCCTTTTAAAAAAGAAGCAGGAATCCTGCTTCTTCTTTTTTTCTATTAGGAAACTAACGAAAATATTTGCATCGCGAGAAAGAAAGCTTATTCATCCACGATACTGTGAAAAAGATCTAAACCAAGGATAGTGCCTGATCAAGATCATGAATTAATTCATCGCAGTCCTCAAGCCCAACTGAAATTCGAATTAATCCAGGATTTATCCCCGCTTTTACTAAAGATTCCGTATTATGTCCATAGTTAGGAGAGAGGATCAGACTTTCAAATCCACCCCATGAAACACCAATTTTAAATATTTTCAGGGAATTTATTAGAGTTCTAACACTATCGAAGGTGTTTGCTTCTAATTCAAAACTTAATAAACCGGTGTACCCTTTCAGCAGTTTTTGTCCGAGTTCATAATCCGATGAATTTTGTAATGCTGGATAATTCACCTTTTTAATTGCAGAATGTTGTTGTAAAAATTTAGCGACCTTTAGGGTGCTTTCTTGATGGGCTTTCATTCTAATCGGTAATGTTCGAAGACCCCTAATCAAGAGCCAAGCCTCATTTGGCGGCATTGCACCACCAAAAAGCTGAAATTCATCATAAAAGATCTTGTTCATTAAGTCTGTATTTGTGATTAAGGCCCCCCCGACAAGATCGCTATGTCCGCTTAAATATTTAGAAACCGAATGAACAACAATATCAATTCCAAAATCAAGAGGGTTTTGGAAGAGAGGGGTTGCCCATGTATTATCAATGATTGTTCGGATATTGTACTGTTTGGCAAGATTTGCAACCACTGGTAAATCAACGAGTTTAAAAGTCATCGTTGTTGGACTTTCAAGGTAAATCATTTTTGTGTTAGGAGTAATCGCTTTTTCTATTTCTTCTGGATCAGTTGATTGTAAATTCGTGTGGCTTATGCCAAATTTTTCAATATAACGGAAAAAGTTTATTGCTGGCCCATAAATATTACTTACACTTAAAATATGATCCCCTGATTTTACAAAAGAGAGGATGGCAGAAGATATAGCGGCCATTCCGGAACTAAATAATTTGCACTTTTCTCCGTTTTCAAGTGCCGCAATTTTCTGTTCTGCAATTTCAACTGTTGGATTGTTTCCACGCCAATATATGTAGTTATTCTGTTCATCTTTCATTGCTTCAACAAATCGATCAAAATCTTCAAATACAAATAGTGAATTTTGGTAAATAGGAGGAACTACTGCACCGTGAAATCGACTGTAATCATCCCCTAAATGTGTGCAAATATATTCATTATCTGCCTTTGGCGTTTTCATAACGTATTCCTCGATTCTATATTTTTTCTAATTCTAGTCTTCAAAAATATTTTATCAATTCGAAATGGTTTATTCTATTCATTACTGAAAAATTAGGTCTCCAAAATAAAAAGAAGCAGAAAAAATCTGCTTCTTTTTAACAGTTCATGAAGGGGTTATTTACTTTTTTTTACTTTTGCGCGCTGATTTGCGGCATTTGCTCGTGCTTGTGCCTCAAGATCCTCATGATCGGCGAGTTCTGCAGAATATTCTTCATCAATCCCATCCGATTTGAGGGTTTTTGGCACTTGTGGAAGTGATCCTTTATTTTTATCACGAGCTTTGTGTCCGTGTGAACGACCCATTAAAAAAGACCCCTTTCATTTGTCAGATAAACGGAAACAATATGTTTCCGCTATTATCTTTTGCAAAAAGAAGGAGGTCAAT
>JAUZPL010000133.1 GCA_030705955.1 Bacillota bacterium
AATCTTTGAATTTGGATACTTTTCCACTAAATGACGTGTTGCCTCAACACCGTTTACATGTGGCATATTAATATCCATAATAATAACATCCGGATGAAAATCTTCCACTATTTTCAAAGCATCAATACCATCATCGCCCTCAGCAACGACTTGAAATTCCTTTTCAAACTCTAAGATTCGCTTAACCCCTTCTCTAAAAAGTTGGTGGTCATCTATTATCGCTATTTTAGTAGTCAAAGCTTATGCCTCCCTTGGAACTAACTCTTTCTTTTTCACAAATCCTATTATTTAAAATCTGAACATAACTAGGTACACTAACAACACAAATTAATCAACTATTGGAACACGGATCAACACAGTGGTTCCCTTTCCAATTTTTGAATCAATCGAAATTTCCCCATTCAGTCGTTCAACTCGTTCTTTCTTGCCTATTATCCCAAACGATTCTGGTTTTTTCTCCAGTATGTCAAAGCCGCCCCCGTTATCCATAATCATTACATTGATTGCTAATTTGGTTATTTCTACCCTCACAACGATATCCTTTGCGTCAGCATGCTTCAATGCATTTTGCACTGATTCCTGAATCATTCGAAACAGCGCTACCTCATATTTTGTGGAAAGTCTTTGTTCCAATCCAATATTTACAAATTCAATTCTTGATTTGTGATGATATTCCTCAATCGTCTGTAAATACTTTCTTAGGGTCGGAACGAGACCAAGGTCATCGAGTGCCATTGGCCGTAAATCGTAAATAATTCTACGGACTTCATAAAGTGCGGAGCGGACCATCTTCTTAAAGCTTCGTACTTCCATTAATGTTTCTTCTCCGCCTCTTTCCCGATAAACACGTTCAATTAAATCCGATCGGATAATGACATTTGCAAGCATTTGCGCTGGCCCATCATGGATTTCTCTTGATAGGCGCTTCCGCTCTTCTTCCTGTGCCTCAATAATTTTTAAGCCAAAGTCCTGTTTTGCTTTGGCATCCTCTAAAACTTCACCCATTTGTTTCAGATCACTCATCAAATAATTCATCACCACCGAAATTTGCGAAACAAGATGCTCCGCTCTTTCAATGGTTTCGCTGATCCCAATCAACCTGCGTTCAAGATCATCTCTTCGGTCACGAAGCTGCTTTTCAAGCTGGCGGTTCATAGTAAGATCCATTTGAAGTTGATGGGCTTTTTCATATGCATCCCGAACTTCTGTCTCTGTATATCCTTTAAAATCCTTGCTTACTTCAGAGAGACGCCTTCTGGCATGTCTAGCTTTTCCCTCCAACAAGTCACCTTCATCAACCACTTTATGAACCAATTGTTTAACACTTTGCAATTCTTCAGTTGCTGTTTCGAAATCTTGGCGGCATTGCTCGCTGATTCGAAAAATTTCATCCTTACTATCTCCAACCGTTTCAATCATTTTTTCAAGAATTCCATCAAGGGTTTTCGTGTTAAATTTCTTCATTTTCATATGTAACGCCCCCAAGTTGTCAACCCTTATCATATAAAGAAAACTTGGCTAGTGCCAAGCCTTAAGGCGACGGCGGTAGCCTAGTTGCACTTATGCGTTCAGAATTTATGGGAATAAATTCTGATTAGCTAAAAATATTTTACCTTGAAGTAAGCCAAGTTACTATGCTAATAAGAGAAAACCATAAGGAATCAACTAAAATTCGATAAAAAGTAGGATAAAAAAACATGTTTACCCATGCCTTTCTCCCTATTTTTACAAACTCGAAACCTGCTTTATTATAACATGCTCCTATTTCCTATATATTAAAGTTTTATTACATTCGACAAATTTCTTTTCCTTTTTACAACTTGTCGAATTATAATAGAAAATGCAATGTTTTTATTTAAAATGGACAAGACTGCCCTTTCAATAAATTACGCGTTGAACTTACGTACGTTTTTGGGAAGAAAGGAGCTTATCTTATGCTCTCCCGATATTTTACGGTAAAGGAAAATGGCGAGCATGAAATCGTCATTGAAAAGTCCCGATTCATTGCTCATGTTTCACGAGCTGAAACGGAAGAACAGGCACAAGAGTTTATCCAATCCCTTAAAAAAAAGTATTGGAATGCCACTCATAATTGTTCTGCGTATGTAATTGGCGAAAATGACCAAATACAGAAAGCTAATGATGATGGTGAACCTAGTGGGACAGCAGGCGTGCCCATCCTAGAAGTTTTAAAAAAGAAAAAATTAAAAGATACGGTTGTGGTTGTTACCCGTTATTTTGGCGGAATTAAATTAGGGGCCGGCGGGCTGATACGCGCATATGGAAAAGCTACTTCAGAAGGGATTAATGCTACTGGAGTTGTTGAAAGAAAGCTCATGCGAGTTATGAATACTCAAATAGATTATACTTGGCTTGGCAAAGTTGAAAATGAGCTTCGTTCATCAGTGTATCGCATTAAAGGAACACATTACCTTGATAAAGTTGGAATTGAAACATATGTTGAAGAAGGTCAAAAAGAAACGTTCACACACTGGATGATTGAATTAACAAATGGGCAAGGGGATATTAGTGAGGGAGAAATGCTTTATCTTGAAGAATCCATTTAGTCCATTCAGGGTGATGCTTCAAACAAACCCTCCTACTTTCAAGAGGGCTTATACTGTTTTTGGAAAATTCATTTTACCAATCTAGGAAAATATTATAAAATGAAGCGTGATTTATTGATATTTAATACAAATAGAAAAATCCCATTTAAAAAGGATCATAAAGGAGATTACCTATGTCTGAAGATAGGCGTCAATTAAGGAATAAAAAAGGAAAGAGAAAGCGAAAAAAAATACTAGTAGCCTGGATTCTTACTCCAATCCTAATTCTAGCTTTGAGTGCTGCGGCATATGGAGCATTTTTATATAACAAAGCTGAATCAGTTATGAATAAATCATTCAAACCAGTAGATCACGGGCAGAATCAGGTTAAACAAAATGTAGAAAACACCTCTGTTTTATTTATTGGTGTTGACGACAGCCAGGAACGCAAATTTGGCGGCAGTGCCCGATCAGACGCCTTGATGTTGGCTACTTTTAATAAAAAAGATAACTCTGTAAAGTTATTAAGTATCCCACGTGATTCATACGTTCATATTCCCGAAAAAAATATCTATACAAAAATCACTCATGCACATGCATATGGCGGAGTTAAGCTTACCCTTGAAACAGTAGAAGAATTACTTGATGTTCCTGTTGATTATTATGTAAAAATGAACTTCAATGCCTTTATGGATGTAATTGATGCTCTTGGCGGAATTAAAGTTGATGTTCCTTATACATTCTCTGAACAGGATTCACATGATCGGAAAAGAGCCATCACTCTCCAAAAAGGCATGCAGACTTTAAACGGAGAACAAGCTCTTGCACTTGCACGTACCCGCCATTATGATAATGATATTTTAAGAGGCGAACGCCAACAAGAAATCGTTAAAGCCATTCTCTCAAAAGGTGCATCCATAAATTCAATTGGCAAATATTCTAATGTTATGGAAGCAGTTGGTAAAAACATGACAACAGATTTATCATTTGATCAAACGAAATCGTTTATTTCCTACTTAACAGCCGGAACCAAATTAAAAACTGAATCAATGACACTTAAAGGTTCTGACTCACGAATTGACGGCATTTATTACTATCAACTAGACCAAACAGCATTAGAAAAAACAAAGTCAATCCTTAAAAAACAACTTGGCATTACTAGCAATGACAGCAATAACTAAAGTAAAGAACTCGGGGATTCCGAGTTTTTTTTCTTGTATAAAATAAAAAAGACCCCGCAAGGTCTTTTTAATATTCTCTATTTTTTACAAGTTTTAGCACTTGCATTATTTTTAACAATGGTCTGTAATTCTTATTGACCAAACCAATACTTTCAACGATCAATTCGATAGCTAAAAGGATAAGGGTTAGAATTAAAAATGAGCCCCACATTGTGGTCATCGAGAAAATAAAGGCAGCTAGTCCAAACATTATGCTCATTGCATAAATTAACAATACAGTTTGTTTATGAGTAAAACCAATCCTTAGCAAACAATGATGTAAATGTGATTTGTCTGGAGCAGATAAAGGATTTTTATTATATAGGCGACGAACAATTGCAAAAATGGTATCCGAAATTGGTACGCCTAAGATAATAATCGGAACTACGAACGAAATTAAAGCTACGTTTTTGAAACCTAATAAAGATAAAACAGAAATCATATACCCTAAAAAGAGAGCTCCAGTGTCTCCCATGAAAATTTTCGCTGGATAAAAATTAAACACTAGGAAGCCCAATGTACTAGCTAATAATATGATACCCATAGCCATTACATACATGTTCCCCATTACAATGGCCATTACAGAAATGGAAATGAATGCAATAGATGATACTCCAGCTGCCAAGCCATCCAACCCATCAATTAAATTAATGGCATTAGTAACACCGACAATCCAGAGAACCGTAATAGGAACACTAAATGCTCCAAATTCTAAATGGCCGCCTAAAGGAAGGTTAATAAATTCAACTTCAACTCCACCCCATAATACAACAAGGAGGGCTGCTAATATTTGTAAAGAAAGTTTTAATTTTGCTGATAGTTCAAAAATATCATCTAGAACCCCAGTTGCTAATATAATCATACTCCCAACTACAATCGCTAAATGATATTGATTATCCGGATGCAGTAATAAAAGTCCTAAAAGGAAGCTTATGTAGATTGCTAATCCACCTAACCGCGGCATAATCTTCTGATGAACTTTTCGTTTATTTGGTTTATCTGTTGCTCCGACCTTAAATGCCAATTTTTTTATTAAAGGGGTCATTATAATGGAGCATAAAAAACATAATAAAAAGGTCACGTACAACATAAAAGACCCTCCTTATGAGTATGATGCCCCTCTCAAAATTCTAGATACAGGCATATATTGCAAAGTACACAACGAGAACATTATACCACATTTTTTTACTTTGAGTGAAAATTATACGATTAGATGCACTTTTCACTTTCCAATTTTCACCTACAGGATACTTTTATACGTATTTAGCACGCTCTCTCGAAATTTGTCAATTGTAAAATGAGTGGACGCCCGCTTATATAAATTTAATCCCATTTCTCTTAACTTGTCCATTTCTTTATAAGATATAGCTTCTTCAATCGCTTGTTTTAATTGGTCATGTCTTTTAACAGGTACAATCCAGCCAAAATCTTTTGACAGTATGAGATCACGTACACCACCAACATCTGTTGTAATAACAGGCTTTTTGGCACGTGCAGCTTCTAAAAGGACAAGCGGGAAGCTTTCACTAAATGACGACAATACTTTTACATCAGAAATTTTGTATAAGGAATCTACATCCTGCCGGTGCCCAAGAAAAAGGACGGAATTCTTAATTTCTAACGTTTCAACAAGCTTTTTTAATTCTTCTTTTAAAAAACCATCTCCAACTACTAACAATTTGATATTTGGATGAAGTTCTAATAATTCTTTTACGGCTTGGAAGACGATATAATGTCCTTTTACTGGACAAAGCCTTGCTACCATAATGATTAAGAAATCATCCTCTCGAATGTTTAAATCAGATCTCGAGACGGAAGAAAAATCTTGAGTTTTTGAAAAATCGATGCCATTGTATATGGTCGTAATTCTTCCTTCCTCAACCCCTTCTGATAAAAGCAGGTCCTTAAACCGGTTGGATATAGCTAAAAAATGATCAGGTTGTTTTAATGCCCAAAGATGAAGGAAAGTTAAGATTTTTCCTTTAAGCCCTTTTCCAAGAAAATCATGGCGGGGATTACTATGAACAGTGATGATCCATTTAATCCTCGGCCTTTTTCTTTTCAAAAAACAACCATAAAAATTGGCACGTGGACCATGGGAGTGAACAATGTCTAATTTCTCCTGATCAATTAAACGGATCATTTTTTGCAGTAATTTGAAGTCCACCCTTGATCTTTGATGAAATAAGACGACCTTAATTCCCATTTCAATCGCTTTATCATAAATAAGTCCCTTTTCAAATAGACCTAATGTTACGTCAGCCTGTTCGAAATGATGAAGAAGATCCAGAATATGAACCATCCCTCCTCCTGTTTCAACACCAGCATTTAAGTGAAGAACCTTCATTATAACCACCCTTTAGTTCGAAAAACTGAATGCATTAATAAGTTTCCCCTATTTATGTAATTCAATTAAATTCTCACAACTAAAGAAAACTCGCCAATTGGCGAGCCCCTTAGGGCGAAGACAGAGGCGTAGTTGCACTTATGCGATTTGAGTGTTGTTTACTTGTAAATGTTCATTCCACCCTTTAGTGAGTTAAAAAAGTTAAACTTTCTTATAAGCCTAAAAAAGCGTTAGCCCAATGGACTAACACTTTTTATGCATATTTATTTTAGTTTTATTTTAAAAATTTCAATTAAAAACTGAGGTAAAGCAAGCATTCTTCTCCATCTTGATGGCTGCATCAAGAGCCGGTAAAACCATTCCAAATTCATTTTTTGCCATATTTCAGGAGCTCGCTTCACTTCTCCTGCTAGGACATCAATACTTCCACCAACCCCAATAAATAGCCCTTTTGAAAATTTAGATATATTCTCTGCAATCCATTTTTCTTGTTTTGGGAAGCCTAAAGCTACGAAAACAATATCTGGTTCGGAGGCGCGAATTTCTTCTGAAATCGTGTTTTTGTTCCAATCAAAAAATCCATGATGGGACCCTGCAATCATCACATTCGGAAATTGGTTCCGAATATGATCAATTGCTTTCTTATTCGTTCTATCCTGTCCACCCAATAAATAAATTCGCCACTGATTTTGATTTGCAAGCTCAAGCAAACGAATCGTTAAATCATATCCAGTTACTCTTTCTTGAATCGGAGACTTCAATATTTTTGAAGCAAGGATAATACCAAAACCATCTGGAACAACTAAGTCAGCCGTTTGAACCAGATCTCTATACTCCGAATTTTCTCGTGCATACATAACAATTTCCGGATTAGCTGTAACTAGAAATGTTTTTCTTTCTCTTTGAATTTGTTCAGATAGAAAATCAACCACTTCAGGAAAACCTTTATTTACAAAATGAATACCTAATTTTTGAAGCTTTTTACTTTTCATTATAGATGTCGTCTTTATTTTTTGGTGTAACTAACTTATTTATTGATCTTAATGAATAATAGCGGAATTCCTCGGCACCCTTTAGAAACTCATGGAGACTTTTAT
>JAUZPL010000134.1 GCA_030705955.1 Bacillota bacterium
GGCTTTATATTTGTGGTATACCTTGCTGGAACATTTAGTTCAACATGGATGGGGATGCTCGCTGATCAACATGGACGTAGAAGAATTTTACAAGTATCCCTTTCGTTATTATTAATTGGGGCATGTATTACATTAAACACAAACCTTTGGTTGAAATTTATTGGATTAGCCATTTTTACATTTGCCTTTTTTGGAGGCCATTCGATCGCAAGCGGCTGGATTGGAAAAATTGCCACACACGATAAGGCACAAGCCTCTTCTTTATATTTATTCTTTTACTATATTGGATCAAGTATCGGTGGAACAGCCGGCGGTACTTTTTACTCAAATTATGGATGGGTTGGTGTCATCGGCATGATTGTTATACTCTCGTTGATTGCCATTTCTATTTCTGTTCGATTAGCAGTAATAAGAAAACCGTTTGTCATTTCTGCAATGAAATACCATCTAAAAGTTAGCAAGTGAAGTTACATATAAAATTGAAAAAAATCGAACATGTGGTAACATGATCGTTAATATATTAATAGAAAAAATCCACCCGGTGCTTGAGTACCCAGGTGGATTTTTTTACGATTAAATGAGCATTTGAAACAAAGAGCTATCCTTATTGACTTCGACATAGAAAAATCCTTTGTTCTTAATCCGTTCAATTAATGGAAAGTAATCTTCTTTATCTTTCAATTCAATACCAACAAGAGCAGGTCCACTCTCTCTATTATTTTTTTTCGTATATTCAAAGCGATTGATATCGTCATTCGGGCCAAGCACATCGTCCAAAAATTCTCTTAAAGCTCCTGGGCGCTGCGGGAATTGAACAATAAAATAATGCTGTAGCCCTTCATAGATCATGGAACGTTCTTTAATTTCCTGCATCCGTCCAATATCATTATTTCCTCCACTAACAATACAGACAACGATCTTCCCTTTTATTTGTTCAGCATAAGCATCCAATGCTGCTATGGATAAGGCTCCTGTAGGTTCAACGACGATTGCATTTTCATTATATAATGATAAAAGTGTGGTACAAACTTTGCCTTCTGGTACCACCACAATATCATCGATAATTTCTTTACAAATACTATAGGTCGTTGTGCCGACCGTTTTTACCGCTGCTCCATCTACAAACGAATCAATTTGAGCTAGGGAGGTTACTTCCCCATTTTCCATTGATGTCTTCATGCCTGGTGCCCCCATCGGCTCGACCCCAATTAACTTGGTATCTGGTGAGAAGTTTTTAAAATATGTTCCGACACCTGACATCAGCCCACCGCCGCCAATACCAGCAAAAAGAAAATCAATTTGATCTTGGCATTCATTTAATAATTCAACAGCAATTGTACCTTGCCCAGCTATCACGTCCGGATCGTCAAACGGGTGAATAAAAGTTCTTTTCTCCGTTTTACTGCAAGCCAATGCTTTTTCATAGGCATCATCAAATGTATCTCCAGTTAATACAATTTCAACATTATCACGGCCCCAAAATTGAACCTGCTTTACCTTTTGTTTAGGTGTCGTGCTAGGCATGAAAATTTTCCCGTTAATATTTAGAAGCTGACAAGAGTACGCAACTCCTTGAGCGTGGTTTCCCGCACTTGCACAGATAATACCATTTTCCAACTCATCTTCATTTAGTTTTTTAATCCGATTATAGGCTCCGCGAATTTTAAACGAGCGAACACTTTGCAGGTCCTCTCGTTTTAAATAAATCATACATCCATATCTTTCCGATAATAATGGATTGAATTGCAATGGTGTAGGAGAAATAACCCCTTTAATCGTTTGACTTGCAACAATAATGTCATCCACATGAAAAGCCTTTTCATTATTAACTAGTTGATTCATTTTTAAGTTCCCTCCAAACTCTTTTTAAACAATAAAAAACCCGCCCCGTGTATAGGGACGAGTTAACTCGCGATACCACCCTACTTCCACAATCAAAAAAAACAATTGTGGCTCTCGATCATACGTACTTTTCATATACGCGTTCCATTTTAACGGCGGACAGTTCCGGCATTAGCCTACTATTTTCAGCTATGCATCTCAGAGATGATTTTCAGATATGCCCTGCCATCGACTCCCACCATTATCGACTCTCTTTAGAACAATGGACAAACCCTACTCTTCTCGTCATTGAATTTCATGTTAAATTATAAAAATAAGGGTAACATTGGAAAGATAAGTAGTCAATATATTTTGTATATTTTTATTTTTTAGGTAATTTATTATATTTTACATATTTCAAATTATTTGTTAATATGATAATTATTTTATTGAAAGAAGGAATAAAATTGGATCATAGTGTAAACCTACAGGAGAAAAAAACATTATTCCGAGCAGATCAAGTTGGTAGTTTACTAAGATCTGATAAAGTGAAAGCTGCTCGTTTGCAAAGAGCTGCTGGAGAAATAACGTCTGAACAATTACGACATATCGAAAATGAAGAAATTGCCCGTATTGTTGAAAAACAGAAAGAGATTGGATTACAGGCTGTTACTGATGGAGAATTCCGCAGAGCCTGGTGGCATTTTGACTTTCTTGAAAATCTCGTCGGAGTCGAAGGCTATGACAAAGAAGACGGCATTCAGTTTTATCAAAAGCAAACCAAGTCACACTCTATTAGGGTTACAGGTAAACTAGATTTCAATCATCACCCAATGGTAGAAGACTATAAGTTTTTGCATAGCGTGGCAGGAAAACATACAGCAAAAATAACAATTCCAAGTCCAAGTATGCTTCATTTCAGAGGCGAGATTAATGCTTATCATGATCAGGAAGAATTTTTCCATGATCTAGCTTGTACTTACAAAAAGGCAATCCAATCTTTCTATGATGCTGGATGCAGATACCTGCAGCTTGATGATACATCATGGGCCTATCTTTGTTCAGATGAGCAAAAGGAACAAATCCGTGCACGAGGATTGGATCCTGAATTGTTACGAAAATTCTATGCAAAAACAATCAATGACGCTGTTGCAGATCGCCCGGATGATATGAGAATCACCATGCATATTTGTCGCGGTAATTTCCGCTCTACATGGATTTCTTCTGGAGGATACGAGCCAGTTGCCGAAACATTATTTGATGGGTTAAATCTTGATGGATTTTTCCTGGAATATGATAGTGACCGTGCAGGAGGCTTTGAACCACTTCGTTTTGTGAAGCGTCCTGATCTTGGAATCGTACTAGGTTTGATTACTTCTAAATTTGGTGAATTAGAAAATCCAGAAGATATCAAACGGAGAATTGAGGAAGCTTCCCGTTTTGTCGATCTAAACCAATTAGCCATAAGCCCTCAATGTGGATTTGCATCAACAGAGGAAGGCAATTTGCTGACAGAAGAACAACAATGGGCAAAACTAAGACATGTGGTTGAAATTGCCGAAGATGTTTGGAAATAAGCATTATTTGTACTTGTTATTTTGATAATGAATGGTAAATCATAAATGACCAAATCGATTTTTGATTTGGTCATTTTTTTATCTTAGTCTTTTTTAGGTGGCTCCAAAAATATTGATAATTTAGTAAAATAAAGTATGATTTTATTAATAGTTAACAAAGGTAACTATTTTTTATCAAGGGGGTTATAAATTGCAAGGATTTATTCACCGTTATTTTATTTTGTACAGGTCCATTGTGAAAAAGTTAAATGAATTGCTTGGAGAATATGAACTTTCCTACTCCTTGTGGATGGTTATTTATTATATAGAAAAATTTGGCCCTTCCACCCTCGTAGAAATTTCAGCCTTTTATAATGTAGAAAAACCATCCATTACAAGATCGGTTCAACGCTTAGAAGAATGCAAATAATAGAGCAAATCCCCAGTAGAGACCGACGGGAAAAATCATTCAATTAGCTCCATTAGGGGAAGAACTTTACCAAGATGCCCGTATAAAAATTGTTCAGTTGGAGCATCGTCTGATGAAAGATATTCCAAAGGAAGATCAGAATATTGTCTTTCAGATACTTCCTAAAATTCAAGAAAGTATTTTAGATAAAGAAGGTAATGGTAATGACCAATACTAAATTATGGACAAAAGATTTTTTGATAATTTCAACCGAAAACTTCTTTGCTTACTTCACCTATTACATACTGGTGGCAACAATAACGGTGTTTGCAATTGATAAATTTCATGCATCCCCTAGTGAGGCTGGACTTGCTTCAGGTATTTTCATTATAGGAACATTGCTTGGCCGCCTTTTTGCGGGGAGATCCATTGAACTGGTTGGACGGAAAAAAATGCTTTTGATAGGATTTATTTTTTTCCTCATCACCACTCTCCTCTATTTTGTAGCTAATAGCTTGCTGCTATTGATCATTATCAGAATATTACATGGAGCAGCTTTTGGGGTGACTTCAACAGCAACAGGGACCATTGTTGCTGATATTATTCCGCATGAACGCAGAGGTGAAGGAATAGGCTATTATGCTCTAAGCACTACCATTGCAGCGGCAATTGGGCCTTTTTTAGGTATGTATATTACACAGCATACAAGCTTTAGCATAAATTTTGTTGTTTGTTTCATTGTATTGTCGGTAAGTTTTCTTACTGCGGTCTTTTTAAAGGTTCCGAAAGCAGAAATTCCTTCAAAAGAATTGGATAATTTGAAGAAATTCAAATGGGATCATTTCTTCGAATCAAAAGCTATTCCGATTGCAATCGTAACGGCTGTGATTGCATTTTGTTTTTCCAGTGTTCTTTCCTTTCTAACATCCTATTCAAAGGAAATTTATTTAACGGATATAGCCAGTTTTTTCTTTATCACCTATGCGGCCGCTATTTTAGTATCAAGACCCTTTATTGGCCGATGGTTTGACCGAAAAGGTGAAAATTTTGTCATTTACCCCACTTTTCTATTTTTTGGGATTGGCTTGTTAATCTTGGGATTGGTACACCACGGTTTTTTCCTGTTGTTGGCAGGGGTATTTGTAGGAATTGGATATGGGAACTTTTTATCTAGCGGCCAAGCCGTAGCGATAAAGGTATCGCCAAAACATCGGATGGGATTAGCCACCTCTACCTTTTTTATTTTTACGGATGGTGGAGTTGGAATTGGGCCATTTATATTAGGGTTCTTGATACCAGTTATTCATTACCGTGGATTGTATATCCTGATGGGATTTGTGGTGTTCTCATGTGCCTTCATATATTATTTCTTACATGGGAGAATAGCGGGTAGAGTTGACCGCCTGAATGAAGAAGAAAGTTGATTAAATAATGACTCATTACTGACCCCAATTTCTCACCTTGATTTGGGGCTTTTTCGATTTTTTCTGTCATTACTCCATTGGTATAAGCTTTGGAAGCCTAAGATAATCGAGATACCTATGCCACAAAAAAGCAAAGTATTCGACGGGATTATATGATTCAATGTGGCTCCATTTGACTTTCCCTATAAAATCACTGGTGACAAGACTCATTCCAAACTTTTGGCCAATGACGGAGTAGAGTGTTAAGACTAATAACAATAGGCTGTCTTTTTTTGAATTTTCATTTTCTTGGTACTTAAACAGACTTTCTAAATTTTGTTTCGCTATTTTAAACAATAATTCAATGCTGAATGCTTCCCTTATATGAAAAAATATATCCTGACTCTCTGATTCTGATACTAACTCTAAAAAGAAATGATTCGCTGTAAAGGAGTTGATAGAATTGGAAAGTAGCATTATCAACTTTTTTTTCATTAACTCTTTCTAGTCGTTGCATGTTTTTTTCCTTTCAACTAAATAGGTTTTACCCTCTATTTTCATTGACATAAAGGTGTTTTGAATTTATCGTATTCTATGGTTCACTTTGTTTCGATTAAAGAATCTTGGCGGTGCAATATGAAAGAACTTGTCATTAGGCAAAAAAAGATTGATTTGAATTTAGCTTTTTTAAAAAAAGATCTGGTTTTTACCATATCCCTTACGTTAGCAGTGATGAGTTGTTTTATACATCAGCCAAAATGGGAATATATTCATTTTAATGTATTAGTGAGTTTATTTAATCTGATGCTGGCAATTAAGGCATTAGAAGACTTAAAATTGCTGGATAAATTGGCTGTTGCCATATTGAACAAATGTTATAATGTCAGACTCCTTTCAGCGATCCTCATTTTAATGAGCTTTTTCACTTCCATGTTTGTTACGAATGATGTTGCATTAATTACATTTGTGCCTTTAACACTCATTATAAGTCAAAAAACACAACTAAATATGATAGAGACCATTATTCTCCAAACCATAGCGGCCAATATTGGCAGTAGTTTAACCCCAATGGGAAATCCTCAAAATTTATTTATTTTTTCTTATTATGGAATAAAGCCGGTACAATTTTTAACCACAGTCCTTTTAATGGCTGTAGTTGGAATAAGCGCATTAACTTTTGTTATTTATAGATTTAAAAGTAATTCCATACGTATGGATCTTCCTTTAGTCCGTATTGTTAATCGGAAAAAGTCTTCCGTGTGGGTTTTAGTTTTTGGCCTCATTGTTGCTTCTATTCTTGGGGTAATCAGTACACAGCTAGCTTTTATAATCACGATGTTCACTACATGTTGCCTTGATAAAAAATTATTAATAAAAATTGATTATCTGTTGCTTGTTACTTTCATTTGCTTTTTTATTTTTATCGGGAATTTATCAAGCATAGATATCGTGCGTACATTTGTAAGTGAACACATAAAGGATAAGACATCTGTCTTTTTTGGTTCAATCCTTTTAAGCCAATTGATAAGTAATGTTCCTGCATCCATCTTTTTATCTAAATTTACTGCAGATTGGCAGCCATTACTATTAGGAGTAAATTTAGGCGGCCTTGGCACGATTATTGCTTCTATGGCCAGTGTTATTTCATACAAACTGTTTATTCAGGAAAATCCTAGTAAAAGTAAAATATATTTAGTGAAATTTAGTATTTATAATTTTTCTTTTTTAGCTTTTTTAACGATCGTTCAATACATTGTTTTAAAGTTATAAAAGTTTAAACAGAAGCTTAGTCAGAAAAAAAAAGGTCTTATTTTGAAGTTAAGGAATCACGGTCAACTGCTTCAGGAGGTTGTTCCATCCATCCCTGATCAATCATGATTTGGGCTCCATCCTCGACATAGAGCCCAATATCCAATAAGAATTTTCCATACA
>JAUZPL010000135.1 GCA_030705955.1 Bacillota bacterium
CAACTGTCTAATTGTCGTCTCACCGATACTTGAGTTGAGATATTTTTAGTAAGACACCTTCATCAAAAACTCTGTAAGCCCATTTTTCAAATTCAAAAAATAAATTTTTTAATTTATAGTTGAGTTTTTTTATTTTCCAATCTCGGCGATTTTCGAACTGACATTCACTACTCGTATATCACAACAACTTTATGTAAAAAAGTTGTTGTATATTAGGTAATCAGGGGTAGACCTCTACTTAGCAAAATCCTCACTTGTTTTGTATAATTAACTTCTTCGCAAATAATTCTTTCAGTTGAATCCGTATGTTTCCTGTCTCTTTATCTTATTTCTAAACTTCTCTTTCACTCAGCTAAAGCAATAAAAGTGTGAGAGACTTATCCTATCCAAACTTATTCTGCATTTATTAGAGGTATAAACTAAAGAGGGAACCTTACAGTAATCAAAAAGAGAAAATTTTCACATTTATGTCCACCAAATTGAAAATTTTCACAAACTATACTATAATAAAATCAATTAACGGAGTTAACCATATATATTTGATTGGTTGTGGTGGATTTATGGCAAAAGTAACATTAAAAGAAATAGCGGATGCCACTGGTTTCTCATTATCCAAAGTATCTCGGGCAATAAATGAAACTGGAGCAATAAAAAAAGAAGATAAAGATATAATCTTGAAGGCTGCAGAAGAGCTGGGATATAGAATAAAGAATTCATTAAAAGATGATGAAATAGATGAAAAATCGAATATTGCTGTGATTATTCCTAGATTTAATTCTTATTCTACTTCCGATTTTATCCAGAGAATTAATGATAGACTTCTTGAAAAGCAATACAAGGTTGATTACTATACCGTTGCCGGGTCAACTCTTGATGAATGGGAATTACTAGAAAGAACAATCAAAAAAAATTATGCAGCAATATTATATAAACCACTTAGAATTGACACGAAAGTTCAAGCAGTAATTAATTCATCACATGTACCAATTTTCTCATATGGTCAGGTATACGGAAATTGCATTAATATCAATTATAATAACTTTGCATTAATGTATGATATGACAAAAATTGCATTGGAAAATAACAGTAAAAATATTCTTTACATTGGTACATTTAAGACGGATATTGAAGTAGGATTTAAAAGATTTGAGGGATTTTTGCAAGCTGTAACAGAGGGCGGAGTTTCTTATCATTATCAAGAATGTAAATGTGATATTGATGATTCGTATAAATTATCTAAAAGTATAGATTTTAATTTATTTGATACAGTTATTTGTGCTACTGATAATTTAGCATTAGGTATACATCGTGGTCTCCTTGAAAGAGGTATAATTCCTGGGAAAAACATTTTTCTATCAGGAATTGGAAATAATAAGATAACAAGAGTAGTAACTCCATCGCTGACAACGATAGACCTCGATAAAGACTCAGTTGTTGATTTTATAATCGAGCGTTTAGTAAATAAAGAATTTACATCTATTAATTATATTGTTCCACATAAAGTGGTTCGTCGTGAGTCGATGTAATAGTAAGTTTTACAATATTTTTGTTTTTTAAAGAAAAAGCACTACCCATAACAGGGCAGTGCTTTCGTTATTTTAAAACTATGTAGTAACCTTTTAACTAACAGAAACAAGATCAATATTCAAATTATATTTGGAAATGACATGATCAATATCGTTTCTGATTTTTTCTATTGAAACGGCAAGTTCCTTAGTTTTATTTGAATCATCTGGAATACTTAATGGTGCTCTTGTATAACCAGCATATTTTCCTTGGGCTTTTAGTGCCAAGTGTGAGCATATTGTAGAATCAGTAAATAAAACCTTTGACCTAAACTGAGATAATAATGTGTAAGCTTCCACTTTTGCATCCAAGTTGTCAGTATTGAAAATTTCTTTCACTTTGAAATCTACATCAGGGACGTAATTTGTCATACCGCCGATAATAGTGTCTGCTCCCATTTGGTTCCATGCTAACCAACAATTTTCAGTTCCTAATATAATATGAAAATCTTTATTCTTTACTTTGGTATCGTAATAAATGGCTGATAAAAATTTAAAGTCAACTGAAGCATCCTTTAAACCTTTTAAACCAACTTCTTGTAACTTATTAACAAATTTTAATGTAAACATATAACCAGATGTTTTTGGGTTATTATACGCATAAGTTGGAATACTAACGGATTCAATTATAGCTTTAAAATAATCAAAAATCTGATCTTCATTGTATTTATTGTACCAAGGTGGCACAGCCGCTACAGCATCAAACCCCATTTTTTCAGCTTCTTTTGCCAAATAAACGGCTGTCTCCGTATCAGGAGCACCGACATGTGCGATAATACTTCTTTCAGGGAAAAGTTCCTTAGCCCTAACGGCGATTTTGAATAATGTGATTCTCTCCTCCTTAGTCATTAAAGGTCCTAAGCCATATGAACCTGATATGAAGAGACCATCCACCTTATTTTTGAAAAGATCCACCCACAAATTAAAAGTAGCTGCTTCATCAATTTCATTATTTTCTTTAAAAATTGTAATACAAGGGGAAAGTACACCAGTAATTTTTGTCATTTTCAAAATCCTCCTGTCTTTTTTTAACTTTTCAAATGGATTATAGAAAAATTTTCACTATTAGTCAATGGATTATTGAAAATTTATTGATAATTTTTCAATAAAACAGGTAGAAATGCGATAAAAATCACCTAAAAAGTGAAAAAATATCATAAATTAAATATTTTTTTTGAACGCTTTATGAAATTATTGATATTTTTTTCAATTAGTAATAAGATTAATTATGAAAAAAGGTAAGCGCTGTCTTTTTTTGTATACTACTGGTTTTATAGGAGGCATGAGCATTGAGGAATACAATAGGATTGGATGTTGGAACATCTGCATTAAAAGTTAGTGTTTATTCCATTGATGAAGACCGTATCATCCATAACTTCTCTTTAAAATACAAGGAAGAAGAGGTTGGGATCGGAATTTCTCCAGTTAGTAGATTTATAAATACAATAGTAGAAGCCATAAATAAAGTTGCTGAAAATTTTCATGTTGCATCAGTAGCGTTTTCTACCCAAATGTATTCTTTTGTAGTTAACCAGAATAACCAAGATTTTGTTTATCAATGGAATGTTCCGTGGGAAAAGGATCTTGAAGTAGAAAAAATTCTTGAAAGATTTGTACATATTTCAGGATGCCCAGTTGACACTCTTTTTCCTGCATACAAAATTTTATCTGCAAAAAAAGACTCTAATTTTCATGGAGTAATAAAGCCATACGGTTTACAAGAGGCTATTGCTCAGGCCTTAACTGGTAAACTTGCAGGCGACTTTTGCAACCTGTCATCATATGGCTTTTTAGATGTTAAAAATAAAATTTGGAATGAAGAGCTGCTTCAGTTAGCTGGATTTTCAGTAGAAGAAATGCCGGAAATTAAAAAATATAATGATCCTATTGGGATGATCAATCACCCGGATATTAATCAGGTATATCCTATTCAACTTGCTTGTGGCCTTGGAGATGGACCTTCTGCTTCCTACGCTTCGAGTGGTACTTCTAAGATAGCGGCTAACATTGGTACCTCTATGGCAGTTCGAGGATTTGTTAATGATATATCAAAGATGGATTTTAAGAAGGTTTGGACATACGCCATTGATGAAGATACGTGGGTTGTAGGAGGTATAAGCTCGAATGGCTCCTCAGTGCTTGATCACTTTAGGAAAATTGAAATATTAAAAGATTGGGAGCTAAACCCAAGTGCCGCAGATAATAATATTAGGTGTTATCCATGGAAATATGGCGAAAGAACTCCATACTGGTCGAGTTCTCTAAGGGAGACAATTATCGGGGGCAGTATGAATACTACAAAAAACGATTACAGCTGTGCTATCATTCGTGGGGTGGCTTTCTCAATCGCCACCATGTATCACGAAGTATGTAGAATAGTAGATGATAATGAAATGCTGGTTGTAGCTGGTGGTGGGGCAAAGTCAGAAATCTTAATGGAATATCTTGCTGGAACTTTACCTGTGTCGATCGGTATACTTGAAGACTTTGACTATCTAGGATCCTACGGTGCAGCTTTTGCAGCAGCGGAAGCACTTGGAGTGAATCCAAGTAAAAAACAAAATTTGTATAAGGTCTATAACCCTACTAATAAGTATGCACAGCTCTACAATGTTTGGAAAGAAAATGGCGATCAACTTGCAAGTTTTTATAATTATTTGGAGGATAAAAAATTGGAGGGTCAATTCGTATGAGCTTAGATCTTGTTGCTGGATATCAAAAAATTGTAACCATCATATTATTAATTTTACTTGGGTTTATTCTTAAAAAGAAAAATATAATTAGTCAAAACCTTCAAAAGGGAATAACAGATCTGTTAATAAAATTTATTATACCATTTGCTGTATTCAATTCATTTCTGGCGCCTTTTGATTGGGGAAAAGCAAAAACATCAGTTGCTTTAATCGTTATTGCTCTCCTATTTTATCCGCTTATGCAATTTGTCATTACAAAAGTTTTGTACTTTAAAGCACCTGGTGATGCTGACAAGAAGCGGCTTTTCTCATTTGGTACTACATATTCTAATGCAGTTTTTATGGGATATCCTTTTGCCCAAGCGCTTTTTGGAAATGATGGTTTATTTTTTGCATCGGTATTTAATTTACCCTACAATATCTTTCTTTGGTCGATTGGATTTGCGCAATTCACTAAGCAACCAATGAATAAAGACGGTATTAAAGCGACTTTTACAAACCCTGTTATTATAGCTTGCTTATTGGGCTATGTCTGGTGGTTCTTACAAAACTTTGTTCCAGCATCAGCGAATGTAGTTTTAACTCCAATTAAAGATGTATTCGCAACTGTTGGAGCAACAAATACTCCAATTTCAATGATAACAATAGGTGCGATGTTAGCTGACTCAAGAATTTCTAAGGTTGTTAAAGATCTCGAAGTCTGGTATTTCTCATTCAGCAAACTATTATTAATACCTGGAGCAATGTTTTTAGTATTATATTTACTAGGATTTAGAGGTTGGGTGTTAGCCATTCCAACTGTAATCGCTGCCATGCCAACTTGTGCAACTGGAGGTATTCTTGCAGGTAATTATGACATTCAAAAGGAATTAGCAGCATCGTTAATAACATTCACTACACTGCTATCCGCTATTACAGCACCAATTTGGCTTATTGTTATACTAAACGTAGTAAGGTAAGGTGGTATGAAAGTGAAAAAAGTTGTAAGCTTGGCCAGATCATTTGCGAAACTTTCAGATGAAGCCATCCATTTATTAGAGGACGCAGGGTTCCATCTGGAAATTAAAAGAAATCATAATGTATATGATGAAGAATACATTGCAAGTTTAATAGGGGATGCTGATGCTTGCATTGTTGGTTCTGATAAAATTGGCGCAATTGTTTTTGAAAAGTGTAAAAACTTAAAGATTGTTTCTAAGCATGGTGTTGGCTTAAACAATATCGATTTAGATCTTGCAGAACAAAAAGGGATCGTTGTCACAAAAACTCCAGGAGCGAATAGTCAAAGCACTGCGGAACTGTCATGGTGCTTATTAATGGCAGCAAACCGAAACCTTTACAATGAAACAAAGGAAATGAAAAACAATAAAGGCGACTATAAGGCAACTATTCTGCAAAATGATCTTTATGAAATGTCTATTGGGATAATTGGGTTTGGACAGGTTGGAGAAAAAATTGCCCGAATAAGCAAAGGATTTTCTATGAATGTCTTGGCGTTTGATCCATTTAAACCTCTTGGCATTATGCAAACAGAATTTGGTCCAGTTAAAATAGTAACATTAGAAGAATTACTTAGATCTTCGGATTTTATCTCAATAAATGCACCAGCCACCAAAGAAAATTACCACATGATTAACAAGGAGACTATTTCAATCATGAAGGATGGAGTTGTGATTGTAAATGCTGCTAGAGGTGAGTTGATAAATGAAGATGATTTATATGATGCACTAATCAGTAAGAAAATTAAAGCCGCTGGTTTAGATGTTTTTGAAGGAGAACCACCTATTAATAATAAGTTGTTAGAATTAGATAATGTGATTTCAACACCGCATATTGGGGGACAATCCATTCAATCAAGCCTTAAACTCAGTGTTCAAGCTGCACAAAATATTATCAAGAATATGGCTTTAATTAATAATTAATATTTATTGGAAATATCGGTGTTAGCCACCCCAAAAAAACAAATTAATAGATTTATTGGTTTGGAGAGGACAAAGTAAACTCTGTCCTCTCTAAATTTTTTAAGTTGTTTTCGAGTTTTTGTTTATGTTTATTGTTAAATTTTGTTATTACCTCCGATTTTTCTTCTCAAAAAGGCCTTCTGCATTAATAAAGACACGAGAAAACCAGCAGTTGTTTTTTATTAACCTAATGGTTTTTACCAACTACTTCCTATAAAATGGGAAATTGTTTTTCCAAATCATCTTCTTCCCAGTCAAATTCTGTGTCAAATACATATTGTAGACCCCTCTTTTCAAAGAGCTTCTGTTAAATTATTATGTATATTGTCATCTCATTCAACATCACCTGTCTTTATAAGCGTATAGGCATCTAATCCAACCGAAAGTAATTCTTCATTTTGAGGGAAGCCTTCATCATCAAGATTTTCTTCATTAACGTGCGAAATCCATAATGTGTTGGCGGTACCCGTTAAACATAATGTTTGAATGAAGTCACTGACTGAGGGTATTGCTTTATTTTTTTCTTTATACTAGAATTGTAGTTTGTGAAAACGTGGTTCGAGAACCTCCCAAGAAAAAAAAAGACTGCATCAGGGTAGATGCAGTCTTTTTTACTATAAAAGAATTTTATTCGTAACGCTTGAAAAGAACGCTATTTTCTTTTGCAATATGAAGGAAAATATCATCTGCCAATTCATGGAGTTTCGCATACACAGCCATCATAGTGGGGCAGGCGAACTCTGGCGGTGTGAAATCGTCGGTTTCTTTCATTAA
>JAUZPL010000136.1 GCA_030705955.1 Bacillota bacterium
CAGAGGGGACTTCCCTCTGCTTTAGAACATTATCTAAAAGTACACACTGTAATATAAATTGAACCGCCGTATACGGAACCGTACGTACGGTGGTGTGAGAGGGGCGAAAATAATCAACTTATTTTCCCTCTACTCGATTTTTAGGACATAAAAACTTCTACTCCAAAGCCTTTTCATCATTGTTTTGAATTTGTTTATTTTTTAAATCTTTCTTATTTTGAAAATATTTGTTAAAATAAATGTTCAATGGTTAAAATTTGGAAGAACTGTTGGGGGTTAAGATGAGAATATTTTTAGACTTAGGCTGGTTTTTTAAACAGGAAAAGAAAGCCTACATATCAGGTGTGTTCATATTGCTATTCGTAGCCATCCTTCAATTGATTCCACCGAAGGTAATAGGAATCATTGCAGACCAAGTAAAAAATAGAACATTGACAAGCGGCGTTTTATTGAAATGGATTTTTGTTATTATTGCCGCGACTGTCATCATGTATGTACTTCGTTATTATTGGAGGATTATGATTTTTGGTTCAGCCGTAAAATTAAGCAAATTATTAAGAAATCGGCTTTATCAGCATTTTACAAAAATGTCTCCAGACTTTTATCAAAAGCATCGGGTAGGGGATTTAATGGCACATGCCACAAATGACCTACAAGCCATCCAGCAAACCGCTGGGGACGGTGTCTTAACATTGGTTGATTCCCTTTCAACTGGCGGCTTTGTTATTTTGGCAATGGGCTTTACGATAAGCTGGAAGCTAACCCTTATCAGTCTTATTCCCATGCCTTTTATGGCAGCCTTAACGAGCTGGTTTGGAACGATGCTTCATCGAACCTTTTATCAGGCACAGGAAGCTTTCTCCTCTTTGAATGATAAGACACAGGAAAGCATTAACGGAATCAAAGTAATTAAAACCTTTGGCCAGGAAAAACAAGATATTGAAGATTTCAGAAGGCAATCAGAGGATGTTGTTCAAAAAAATATTGTTGTCGCAAAGATTGATTCGCTTTACGACCCAACCATCTCTATTATAGTGGGAATCTCCTTTTTTCTTTCTATTGCATTTGGGGCAAAATATGTCATGGCCCACGAGCTTACGATTGGGCAGCTTATCTCCTTCACGGCCTATTTAGGCTTACTTATATGGCCCATGCTGGCATTTGGCTGGCTATTTAATATAGTGGAGCGTGGCCGTGCCTCTTATGACAGGGTGATGGCACTTTTACGGGAAACCATTGAAATTAAGGACCATGAACATGCGATTTCAGAGGTTCCTAGTGGAGATATTGAATACAAAATAAAGAGTTTTACCTACCCGAATGATCCACAGCCAACCTTAACGGATAGTTATTTTTCCTTAGAAAAAGGGGAAACCCTGGGGGTTGTAGGAAAGACCGGGGCGGGAAAAACAACCTTATTAAAGCTATTAATCCGAGAATTTGAAAATGTTGAGGGGGAAATCGTCTTTGGGGGAAAGCCAATCCAAGCCTATAAACTTGAGAAACTAAGGGAAGCAATCGGCTATGTACCACAGGATCATTTTCTATTTTCTGCCACGGTTGCGGAAAATATTGCTTTTTCAAATCCTCTTGCAAAAATGGAACAAATTCAGGAAGCGGCACAATTAGCAAACATTCATGATGATATTTTGCAGTTTACAGATGGCTATGACACGGTTGTCGGAGAACGCGGAGTTTCTTTGTCTGGAGGACAGAAGCAAAGGATTTCGATTGCAAGAGCCATTTTAATGAATCCTGAAGTTTTAGTGCTGGATGATTCCTTATCCGCAGTGGATGCAAAAACAGAGGAGGCCATTCTTTCTGCCCTACGGAAAAATCGTGATGGGAAAACAACCATCATTACTTCTCATCGTTTAAGCGCGATTCAATATGCCAATTTGATCCTCGTTTTTGATAATGGAAAGATTATTGAAAGAGGGACACATGATGAATTAATGGAGTTTGGCGGCTGGTACAAGGAAATGTATTTACGGCAGCAGCTAGAAGAGCTTGTGGAGCATGGGGGGCATTAACATGGAAAAGACACCTACTCTATCAGAAAAGGAGCAACGGCAGGTTTTATACCGCCTCCTTTCCTATACAAAACCATATAAGAAAAAATTAATCGTCGCCTTTTGCCTGCTTCTACTTACCACCTTGGGAGATATTTATGGCCCTATTTTGGTAAAAAAATTCATTGATGAGCATTTAACACCTGGAAAAATGGCTTTTCACCCACTTTTTATGCTTGGTTCTGAGTATATGGGGATTCAAATTGCAAAGGTCGTTCTGTTGTTCTTTCAGCTGGTTCTTTTTCAAGAGATCGCTTTAAAAATCATTCAGCAGCTTCGGGTTGATGTGTTTTCAAAGGTGCAATCCCTTGGATTAAAGTATTTTGACCAAACGCCTGCAGGAAGCATTGTTTCAAGGGTAACAAACGATACAGAAGCAATTAAGGATATGTTTGTGACGGTGATTGCGACCTTTATTCAAAGCGGAGTTCTATTAATTGGAATCTTGATTGCCATGGCCACGTTGAACCTTCGCCTTGCCCTGTTTTGCATTTTATTTATTCCGCTGATTGTGTTAGTCATGAGCTTATTTAGAAAATATAGCTCCCGTTCTTATTCGACAATGCGGGAAAGGCTTAGTGCTTTAAATGCAAAGTTAAGTGAGTCATTACAGGGTATGTCAATCATACAAGTGTTTAGGCAGGAAAAAAGACTAAGGAAAGAGTTTGGGGAGATTAATGAGCAGCATTACCAGGCAGGCATGCGTAACATTAAAGTAAATGGATTACTACTTCGGCCAGCGGTTGACTTGATTTATTCGTTAGGACTAATCCTCGTCTTAAGCTATTTTGGAATAACGTCCTATCACCATGCCGTTGAAATTGGTGTTTTGTATGCGTTTGTGAACTATTTAGAGCGTTTCTTTGAACCAGTAAACAATATGATGATGCGCCTTGGCATGTACCAGCAGGCGATTATAGCAGGCTCAAGAGTATTTTTATTACTGGATGAAGAAGAACTGGCACCTACACAGTCTAAGGACACTACGCTTAAAATTGAAGAAGGAAAAATTGAATTTCAACATGTAAGCTTTTCCTATGACGGAAAAAGGGATGTGCTCAAAAATATATCATTTACGGCAAATCCTGGAGAAACCGTTGCCCTTGTTGGACACACTGGCAGTGGAAAAAGCTCGATTATCAATTTGCTTATGCGATTCTATGAATTTGAGCGTGGAGATATTTTGATGGATGGAAGGTCCATTCGTCATTTTTCAAAGGATGAGCTCCGTGAGAAAATGGGGCTCGTGTTGCAGGATCCTTTCTTGTTTTATGGCACGATAAAGGATAACATTCGGCTTTACGACGAGAGCATTACGGATGAACAGGTGGAGGAAGCAGCAAAATTTGTTCAGGCACACACTTTTATTGAAAAGCTAGAGGGAGGCATGAACCATCCTGTTGTGGAAAGGGGAGCAACCTTCTCTAGCGGTCAAAGGCAATTGCTGGCATTTGCCAGGACCATTGCAGCCAACCCGAAGATTCTAGTATTGGATGAAGCAACAGCTAATATCGACACGGAAACAGAGGAAGCAATCCAAACGGCACTTGAAAAAATGCGGAAAGGCAGGACCACCATTGCCATTGCTCACCGTCTATCTACGATTCAGGATGCTGATTTAATTCTTGTACTACACCAAGGAGAAATTGTGGAACAGGGAACACACCAGGAATTGCTTTCTATCGGCGGGTTGTATCATAAAATGTACCTCCTCCAAAATGGTGGGGTAGATGGGGTAAGAGAAGCAGTGAAGTAAGAATATAGGCCTGGCAGAACAGCCAGGCCTAGCTTACGAGTGAGATGGAATTTTTTTTATAAAGTTTCGATTATATTCATTTAAAAGTTTATCAAGTTCTTGACTGTATCGAATTGCAACTGAGGAACTCAAGCCGTTGGTGATGGCGGCTTGAATTAATTCTGCCCGCTTATTTTCTATTAGGTCAAGCAAATCTTGTTTTAGCACGGCCGGTATCCTTTCTGTTGAAAATTCAAGAACTAGTAGAAGTCAATAATTTACAAAATACTACTAGGTTTTATTTTACTAGTATAGACTAAGTTGGTAATAAATTCAAAGTTTTTGTAAATAAATATCCATAACAAATAGGAATAATTAATAGATACTGTTAATATGGTCATTAGTAGAATAAAAATATACATGCTTCACAAAATTTTCACCATGAGCTATTATTTTTAACTCAAACTTTTGTTAGAATGAATACGATATAACTATGGTGGGAGTGTTAAAATGTCTGATGTAAACGTCTTTATCGCATTTGGTGCTGGATTCTTAAGTTTCATTTCTCCATGCTGTTTACCGCTTTATCCGGCTTTCTTATCCTATATTACTGGAATGTCTGTAGGAGAATTGAAAAGTGAAAATGCCATGCTGCAAAAACGCAGCCTTCTACATACATTGTTTTTCCTAATTGGGTTTTCTATCATTTTTATTGCGATTGGTTTCGGAACATCATTTATCGGAAGCTTTTTTCGTGAATACCAGGACTTAATTCGTCAGCTAGGCGGAATCTTTATTGTTTTATTCGGTTTAATTATTGTCGGCGTTTTTAAACCAGAATTCATGATGAGAGATCATCGGTTTGAATTTAAAAATCGCCCATCAGGCTATATAGGCTCAAGTCTAATTGGGATGGCATTTGCTGCAGGCTGGACGCCATGTACTGGCCCAATTCTTGCATCTGTTATTTCCTTAGCCGTTTCAAAGCCTAGCTCTGGTGTATTATATATGTCTGCCTATTCACTAGGTTTTGCCATTCCATTCTTTATCCTTTCCTTCTTTGTTGGAAAATTAAAATGGATTCGACAACATAGCAGCATTATTGTGAAGGTTGGCGGCTATATCATGATTGTCATGGGAATTATTCTATTCTTTGACTGGATGACAAAAATAATTATCGTCTTCCAAGGATTATTTGGTGGTTTTTCTGGATTTTAATCTATTTGTAATTTGAAATTTTCTTATTCATTCGCTATATTAAATATATGTGGCTTAAATTAGGTTTCGATGATTCCGAGATTGAGAGAATTTATTCTTTCAAACGCACTAGGGGGAACTACATTGGCAAGAATACTCATTGTTGATGACGCAAAATTTATGAGAATGACATTAACCAATATACTTACTAAAGCAGGCCACGAGGTTGTTGGTGAAGCAGAGAATGGGCAACAAGCAGTTAGCTCCTATCAATCTATTAAGCCCGATTTAGTGACAATGGATATTACCATGCCGGAAATGAGCGGCCTAAAAGCAGTACAAATCATTAAAAGCGAATTTCCAGATGCCAAGGTAATTATGTGTTCGGCTATGGGACAGCAAAAGATGGTAGTAGAGGCTATAGAAGCTGGTGCAAAAGACTTTATTGTAAAACCGTTTGATGAAAATAGAGTACTTGATACCATTAATAGAGTTTTAAAATAATAACCATTTGAGAGTTTCTTGAATGGTTTTTCATTTTAAGAGTGGTAACAAGTACTACTCTGATTTTTTTGGTTCGAATTACAAGTTAAACAAGGTATAAATGTTTTTTAATTTTCTCTTCGTTTAGTATATAATGAAATTCGAAACTAACTTTGACAAGGAATGAATAGTTTATGAATAAAATGGTTCTTATTTCTTCAATTGGCGCGGCTTGCATGGCGATTCTTGTCTTGTTCGTTCGTCTAAAAGCCGCCAAAAAACCGGCCACTGCCAAAAAGATTGTACTGCCACCAATCTTCATGTCAACAGGGGCTTTCATGTATCTATCACCAAAATTTCAACTAACAGGTAAAGAGATTCTTGAAGCTATCATCGTCGGAATGTTTTTCTCTATTTTCTTAATCAAAACATCCACCTTTGAAATTCGCGATAAAGACATTTATCTAAAACGTTCAAAAGCCTTTATCTTCATCCTAATCGGATTATTAATCATCCGTATTGCAGCAAAGCAAATGCTAAGTGCCAGCATTGATTACGGCCAGTTAAGCGGCATGTTCTTCTTGCTTGCCTACAGCATGATCGTCCCGTGGCGCGTTGCCATGTATGCAAACTTTAAAAAGCTGTATAATCAGCTGCATGGAATAAGGGTTTCTTAAATGAGGAAGCACTGGTCTTTATAGATCAGTGTTTTTTTGTGGGGTTCTGGTAGAAAAAAATAAAACCACCCATTGGGGCGGCTTAGAATAAGTGTTCATATGGTGCAGCATCAATCCGCTTTTCAACCAATTTTTTTCGTAAAAATTTATGATCTCTTTTCGGTGTTGCCTGAATATATCCTTTGATCACGAGATCAGGGGTAATCCTCGAAGCTTTTTCTTTTAATGCAATTTCCCCAATTTTCCCCGCAATCTTTTGCCGAGCCACATCCCGAAATAGTTCAGGAACAGGACTAACCAAGTCCTCTAGTAAGGCTTTTTCGTCGTCATGCCATAAATGCCTGGATTCATTGACATAATGCTCTTCCCAATCCATATCCGACTTGCCGTCTGCCTTCGGGATCTTTTTCAAAAACTTGCGAAACATAAAATATCCGCCAATCGCAAACGAACCCAACAAGAAAAACGTCCACAATAATATAAACCACAAAAACCAGCCATGAAGCATTCTTTTTCACCTACAAAAAATCAAGTTTGCCTTTATTATATCCGGTTTCCACTACCCAAGACAAGCAATCTTCAAAAGTTTACAAACATGTGAAAACTATTGTAGAAAAAGAACGTTTATGAGTATAATAACATTATTAATCCACGGGGCTGAATGGGGTACTGGTGTCCTCCACGGTCTTCAAAACCGTTTGAGCGGCTCGTGCAGTCGCTGCTGGGTTCGATTCCCAGGTGGTCCCGCCAATACTGACTTTTTGACGTTTTTAATTAAATTATTCCTCCACGGTCTAAACGGTTA
>JAUZPL010000137.1 GCA_030705955.1 Bacillota bacterium
AATGAAGATCTGGTTTCACTGCTAATATAAGAATATCTGCAAAGCGGGCAACATCAGTGTTATTTTTTGTAGTTAAAATCCTATATTGCGTATTTATCTTATCCAGTGTTTTCTCTGTTGCTGCACTAGCCATTATATGTTCAGGGGAGACTTTATTTGAATTAAGTATTCCTTCTATCATTGCTTGCGCCATTTTTCCTGCACCAATAAAGCCTATATGTTTCATCACTGTTCATCACACCTTATTTTTCATTATTTATCCATCTTATAGGATTTAGGATAAAATAGAAAGTACTTGTAAGGAGGGACAAAATTGCAAGAAGATAAAAAACTAATGCCACTCAAAAAGGAATTTTTTACAAAGCCCACCATCGATCTAGCTCGTTCTCTGCTCGGATGCATCTTGGTAAAAGAAACAAAAGATGGAATAACAGCTGGATATATCGTTGAAACAGAAGCATATATGGGTCCAATGGATCGTGCTGCACATAGCTATCAAAATAGGCGTACAAAGCGGACGGAAATTATGTATTCGGAAGCTGGCCATGTATACATCTATCAAATGCATACACATTGCTTAATAAATGTAGTGAGCAATGAAAAAGATAAACCAGAAGCCATTTTAATTAGAGCATTGGAGCCTTTAATAGGAATTGATCTTATGAATGATCGAAGGGGAATTTCTGATAAAAGGAACTTAACGAATGGACCAGGCAAATTGACTAAGGCTTTAGGCATTTCAATGGAGGATTATGGACGAGTTTTTTGGGATCATCCTCTTTTCATTTCCCAAGGGCTTACACCTCAATCTATCTCTCAGGGAAAAAGAATTGGTATAGAAAAGACAGGTGAAGCAAAGGATTATCCATGGAGGTTTTGGATAACGGGGAATAGGTTTGTTTCAAGACATCAAAAAGAAAGTTGAGTTTTTCCAATAAATGTCTAAACAGCCAAAACTGACAAAAAAATGGCCAATTGCAAAAAAGTGGCCAATACCCATTAAAATTTGGCCAAAACTTCATTAACCAATCCAAATTCTCACTAAAAAACAGCCCTCAAATATACGAATGAGAGCTGTTTTACATTTTTATTTCAAGTCTTTTGGTGAAAAGGCTCCTGGAAGCAGGTCCTTAACCGTTGTTCTTTGGATATCACCCTTTATGTTGGTGAGAATAACTTCCATTTCAGGATCACAAAGTTCTGAAATAACTTGGCGGCAGGCCCCGCATGGAGCGACAGGTCCTTCTGTATCAGCCGTAACCACAAGTGTTTCAAACTTGGTAACCCCTTCAGAATATGCTTTAAATAATGCCGTTCTCTCTGCACAATTTGTAACACTGTAGGCCGCATTTTCAATATTACAGCCATGGAAAATCTGACCATCCTTGGTTACTAAAGCGGCACCCACTTTGAACCCAGAATACGGTACATAGGCAAACTCTCTAGCTTTAACGGCTTCCTTCAACAACTCTTTTTCTTCCATTTTTCCCCACTCCTATTTTAGTGATGAATTAATTTCCCAATCCATTCAACGATAACTCCACCAAAATAAACACCGAAAACTCCAACAACTGCTGAAAAAACAGGGGGTGCTGGTAATGGGAGTTTTAAAAATTTAAATACAATACCCACCAACAATCCTGCTAATAACGCTAATAGAACTTCTTTCATCGTTAGTCCCTCAACTCCAATTAATAATTACTTGTAGATGTTCCGCCATTAACAATCGCAATACCTGAGCTTGCACCTATACGAGTAGCTCCTGCTTCAACCATGGCTAGTGCATCCTCGCGGTTTCTCACTCCGCCAGAAGCTTTAACCCCAAGATCAGGACCTACTGTTTTACGCATTAATTGAATGTCTGAAACAGTTGCTCCACCTGTTGAAAAACCTGTAGAGGTTTTAACATAATCAGCTCCAGCTTTAACAGAAAGTTCACATGCCCTAACTTTTTCTTCATCAGTAAGTAAACATGTTTCAATGATCACTTTTGTTAAAGCCTTTCCCTTTGCTGCTTCTACTACTGCACGAATATCTTCCTCAACCAAATCATCCTGGTTATCTTTTAGAGCCCCAATGTTAATAACCATATCTACTTCATTTGCACCATTTTCTATCGCATTTCTTGTTTCAAATGCTTTTGTCTCTGGAGTTGTTGCCCCTAAAGGAAACCCAATTACGGTACAAACCTTGACTTCAGGTGTATCAGAAAGTAATTCTGCTGCCGTTTTGACCCATGTCGGATTCACACAAACAGATGCAAACTTATACTGTTTTGCTTCCTCCACTAATTTAACGATTTCCTTTTTGGTTGCATTTGCTTTTAAAAGAGTATGATCTATCATTTGTCCTATATTTTGAGTCATTTATAAAATCCCCTTCCAATTTTTAAAAATTACTATTAGTATTCGTATTTGGTTTTAATGTTAATATAACAAAAAATGAACAAATGTAAAATAGAAAATGAACAAATGTTATAATTTTTTCTAAAGAAAACTCGCCGATTGGCGAGCCCCTTAGGGCGAAGACAGAGGCGTAGTTGCACTTATGCGATTTAAGTGTTGATTATTTATAAACGATAGTTACTTACTTTAGTGCGTTAAAAAAGTTAAACTTTTTTATAAGCTAAAAAAATAAAACAGCATATCAAACTATGCTGTTTTATTTTTTTTTATTCTTTTTTATCCAGTAAGAATTGTGCCGTAAATTGATCGGTGATTAAAACATTGGCAAACCGTCCTTTGAGCGCCCCGTAAATACCTTCAATTTTATTGGGACCACCAGCAACCAGAATAGAATACTCCTTCTGCTTTAAATCTTCTAGATTAATTCCAAGAGTTCTGTCATTCAAGCTTTCATTGCAAATATTTCCTTCCTTATCAAAAAAGCGTGAACAAATATCTCCGACAGCTTTTCCATTAAGGGTTTCAAGATCGCTCTTTGTAAAGTAACCCAACTGAAATAACAGTGAATCTGGATTAACATAACCATTTGTAAAAAGAGCAATATTGGCCTGCTTTCCTAATTCCAGGATTTTGCCAATATGGCGATCAGCTTCCATGGCCTGTTTCACCACAACTTGATCAACAATTGCTGGTAATGGGAGATGTAGTGGCGTGGTGTTAAAGGCTTTTCCAAATAAATATAATATTTCCGATGCATACGTATTTGTTTCTGAATGACTCACCCCACCTTTAAGCTGAACCACTTTCACATCTCTCACAAACTTTTGCTTCAGCTCAATTGCAACATGATAAAGAGTAGTTCCCCAAGTTACCCCAATAATATCGTTATCCTTAACAATTTCATGTAAATACTCAGCTGTTTTTTCTCCTAGATAGTTTTTAATGATGTGATCTTCAAATTGGGGAACTGAGGAAACAACAGCTTTTTTCAAATTAAATTTTTGTTCAAGCTGGAATGAAAGATTTTCGACGTTCTCAGTCGGGTCCTTAATACTAATTTCAACAATTCCTTCACTTTTCGCTAATTGTAAAAAACGGGAAACTGTAGGGCGTGAGACTCCTAGAATTTGGGATATTTCATTCTGATTGTAATCCAGTAAATAGTACAACTTTGCTGCTTCAATAACTTTACTTAATTTTTCTTGTTCCACAAAAATCACCTAATGTCTTAAATAATATCTTTATTTTAGCAAAAAAAGCGTGTGAAGCAATTATTTTCCCAAAATATAATAACTAGATGTTAATAGAATGATCGCACAATAATAAGGAAACCCTATAAAAGGGAGGAAAAAATATGCTGTTAAAACTAGGTGAAATCGCTTATCAGAAACGCAAATTAGTATTTTTTTCCTGGATCATGCTCATATTTGTATTTAGTTTTTTTGCTTTAAGACTCCCCACAGTCTTGAGTGGTAATGGCTTTGTCTATCATGGGGAATACAATAAAACGAAAGATATTCTTGAAAAGGATTTTGGACAGCCGAAATCATCAATAATATTACTTTTTCATAAAAAAAGTGACATTAGCAACCAGGAATGGACAGAGTATATTAAAGAAACATTCAACCAGCTTCATGGCTTTTCCGTTACAACCCCATTTGCTCAAGAAGGAATGATGAAGGGAAATGATGCATATGGAATCATATCCTTTAACAAAGAACCAGAAAGTCTTGGGAAAGAGATTAACCAATTACATAGGATTTTAAAAAATAAAAAGGGTTTAACCGTCACAATGACTGGCGAACCGATTATGGTAAAAGATCTTAATGAAGCAAGTCAGAGTGATTTAGCTAAAGCAGAAATGATTGGTTTGCCTATTGCATTAATTGTGCTGATCCTTTCTTTTGGTGGTATTGTCGCTGCAGCAATACCCATCATCATCGGTGTGGTTACAATTTTAATCACAATGGGAATTGTTTATTTCTATAGCTATGAAACCAATTTATCCATTTTTGTTTTAAATATTATTCCAATGATAGGGTTAGCATTAAGTATCGATTTCGCCCTTCTTTTCATTAATCGCTTTAAAGAAGAATTGAATCATGTTCCTGTAGGTAAAGCCATTCAAACCACCGTTGCAACCGCTGGCCGGTCAATTATTTTTTCTGGTTTATGTTTGTTTATTGGATTATCAGGTCTTTTGTTTATTAAAATTGATATTTTTCAAAACGTTGCACTTGGGGGGATGACTGTTGTCTTCATTTCAGCCCTTTCTGCAATTACCTTTCTTCCGGCATTACTTTCATTAATGGGAACCAACATAAATAAATTAAGTTTGTTTAGAATAAAAGAAAATCAATCATCTTTTTGGCATCGTTTTGCATTGTATGTAATGAAACAGCCAATTCTAATGGCTGTAATTGCATTTTCCATCCTTCTCGCTGGGCTTATCCCTGCAAAAGATATGAATTTAAAGATTCCTGGAATTGATTCGTTACCAAAGAATTATCAATCTAGAATAGCGTTTGAATCGTTTCAAAAGAAATTCATTCCAGAGGCAAAACGTGAAGAGAATAGAGTTATTGTTATTTTCCAAACAAATGGAAGTGTTATGGAGGATCGTAATTTAGAAAAAATAAAGCATGTTGTTCAGAAGCTTGAAAAAGATCAAATGGTGGAGACGGTAATTTCCCCCTTTTCCATACCAGGCTTCCAAGATCCAGACCAATTATTATTTGAGGACCCAAATCTTCCATCAGTTTTAGATAGCTTTGTGAAGGATAATAAAATGCATGTAGAAGTATTTTTAAAAACAGAAGTACATTCTTCAAAGGCTAGGGAGTGGGTAAATGCTTGGTCCAAACGGCAACTAGGCCTTAAAGCAACCTTTGGCGGCCATATCAAATTTGAACAGGAAATATTTGACGAAATTTATACTAAATCACCGTATGGACTGCTGCTTGTTTTTATCTCAACCCTTATTATTTTAACTGCAGCCTTCTGTTCCCTTTTAATCCCTATAAAAGCAATCTTAATGAACATTTTAAGTCTTGGTTGCACATTTGGGATTGTTGTTTGGATTTTCCAGGAAGGGCATTTTGTCACGACGCCAGCAGACATCGCAATGATATTGCCTGTTTTTGTTTTTACTCTTGTTTTTGGACTATCTATGGATTATGAAGTATTTTTAATTTCTAGGATTCAGGAATTTTACCTGAATACTGGTGATAATAGCACGGCTACAGTTAACGGTTTAACCTACACTAGTAAAATTATTACCTCTGCAGCAGCAATTATGATTGTTGTAACAGGAGCTTTTGCCTTTACGGGTGTTATGCCCATTAAACAACTCGGTGTTGGAATTGCTATAGCTATTTTTATTGATGCCACGATTGTCAGAATGGTCCTGGTTCCATCCCTTATGAAGCTGCTTGGTGACTGGAATTGGTGGTTTTTTGGATATCAAAAGCAGAAAAAGCCAGCCTAAATTTGGCTGGCTTTTATCATTCTATATATTCTTTGAGTAGCCTTCATTAGGTGTTTTACTTAAAACAACATATAAGCTGGCTGGTTCACTGCCGCTATTGGTAAAAGAAAGAAGCCCATCGCCACCTGAATGAATGATATCCTGTGTTTTTACATCTGTTTCCTTGCCATCAATTATAACTTTACCACTGCCTTCAACGACAAAAAGATAAACTTCAGAACCTGGATGTTTATGTGGAGCAAGCTCCTGCCCAGGCATGAAGTTCAACACGAATGCAGTGCTTCCACCTTCGTTAAAAATAACCCTTTTCGTAAATTTATCCTCATTGAATTCCTGATATTCTTTAAAATTGTGTAATCCCATCAAAATTCCTCCTTCACTTTTTAATTACATTTTAGTTTAATTGAAAATCATTTTCAATTAACAACATCTGAAATTATAATCACAATCTTTTATATGATTAACAAAAGTGTTATATAATTATTACTCTTTAATCATGCTTTCCTATTAGCAAAAAAAGCCAGCCAAATTCATCATCGGCTGGCTCTCACATTTAATTTGTTTTTAATCCTACTAGCGAAGCACCCTTATTCAGTGCTTGTTTATTTACATCAATCAAATGGTGCTTACTAGGTCCCAAAACCTTCTTTAAAGATTCGATAACTGAATCCACAGAAACAATTTTTGAATGCTCTAAAAAGGCCCCTAATAGAATCATATTGGCGATTCGAGAATTTCCCAGTTCATTAGCCATTGCAGTAGCGTCTACTTCCATAATGGTAATATCTGTTCTGGTTGATTTTCGATCAACTAATGATGTATTGACAATGAGAAGACCACCAGATTTGACATGCGATTCAAATTTATCAAAAGAAGGATTATTTAAAACAATTGCTGTAGTAGGCCTCGTAACGAGTGGTGATCCCACTGGTTCATCACTCACAACTACTGCACAATTGGCTGTTCCACCTCTTTGTTCTGGTCCATATGATGGCAGCCATGAAACGCCTTTTCCCTCTAACATTCCCGCGTATGCCACAAGCTGCCCCATGGACATAACACCCTG
>JAUZPL010000138.1 GCA_030705955.1 Bacillota bacterium
TGCAAGTAAAGATAGAATACAAGTCAGCATTACAAGGACAGAAATGCCCCGTTTACCCTGAGCGTTTATTTTTTTGACATACATCAAACAAATCAACGTGATCAATGCAAGAACACCGATGGTAATCGAAAGCGGGTCACGTAAGGCTCGGTATTTCCATACGACCGAAATTTGAAAGAGAACGGTGCACACCAAGGCAAGCGGTAAAAACAAACTTCCTTTATTATCTTTTGCACACCATTGTTGCCACATCTGTTTAAAACCTGCTCCCGAAAGCGCTGCAATACCTGGAGCCAGCATCACCATGTAGTAACTGCTGAACCTCTTGGCAATACTGAAAAAGACAAACATGGTCAAAACCCATACAGTCCATAAAACAACCGTTTGGCGCTTACGGTCAAGATGGGTCCGAAAACGAGTACCCCACAAGAGGACAATGACACTGATGAAAGCTCCCGGCAAAAGCCAGCTCAGTTGGCCATCTAATTCAGGCGTTGTAAACAACCTGAAAATGCCCGGATTCCCTGTTTGTCCAAATCCTGCAGAAAAGTTCCCCACATTCCGTGAATAATTTCTCTCAGATGGACGGTTACTGTTGTTCATCGACATCCCCATTGAGGATGAGCCATTATTCCCTCCATAGCGGTGTGTTCCTCTTAGGCCGTTCCCATTACCGAACCGCTGGCCTTGCTGCAATCCCATGTGAAAATTACCATGCTGCCCGCGTTGCTGGCCAACAAGCCGATTGATCCCGTTATACCCAACAGCCAGCGTCACCTCCGAATTATTTTGCGTACTCCCCACATACGGGCGCTCCTTTGCAGGCACCGAATCAACAAACATCGACCAAGATAACGAAACAACCATAAGAACAATGGACGCGATTAGTAAGTTAACTAGTTTTTTCGTCCAAGTTATATGCGGGGTGAGCAAATAAAAGAGATAAAAGGCTGGTAGTACGAGGAACGCCTCCATCATCTTAATGTTAAACCCAATCCCGACGATAAAGAATGAGAGCACCAACCATCTTAAATGATGCTTCTCGATCGCTTTGCTCAATGCCCAAGTAGCAATTAAGGTAACAAACATGAGCATACTATCGACTTCATTCGTCCGGTCAGCCGCTACAACAATTGGAGTAAGGGCCAAAAACAAAGCAGCCAACAGTCCGGCACCACGACCAAACACTCGGGACACAAGATGGTACAGTAATGCGACCGCTAATACACCGGCCAATGCCTGAGGCAAAAATAAACTCCATCCCTTAAATCCAAAAATATAAGCACTTAACGTTTGAAACCAAAAACCCACCGGCGGTTTGTCGATGGTGATAAAACCTTTCGGATCAAAAGAATTGAAGAAAAAGTTGTGCCAACTTTCGAGCATGCTTTTCACAGCTGCAGAATAATAAGTGTTTCCGATTCCCTCCTGTCCAAGCTTATAAAAGTTAAGAATAACAGATAAGAATAGAATGGCTGCCAACCCAAGATAATGCCATTTGAATTTTGATTTTACATCGTTCATGGAATCTATGAACCCCTTTGTATAAAAGTTATCAATATTTTAATATACACAAGAGATATTGTTAGATTATGAATGAAATATGAACGAATTATTAATTTCAGGGTCAACTTTCTTATTTACATATAAAGTTATGTTGAACATATTAATGATATTGTTCCAATTATTTCTGTCATAGTTCATGCTCATGCTTTTGGAATATGAAATCTTGGGTAAGAATTTTGTGGGGATTTATGGCGGACCATCCAATAAAATATCAAAGGATTTAGTCCTTGGTTGTGGAAAATGAAGTGTTAGTGCCAACACAATCATGAATAGAGAATTGTGTTTGAAAACATCACCATCTTAAGCAAAAAGCACCTGAAGCATTTGGTGCTTAATCATTATCGATTTGTATTTCTTTACGCTTAACCGTAAAAACCATCAACATGATTTTCTATACCTATAATTAATTGTAAACACGGTGGACAAATCCATCTAAAATTATTGGGTTGTAGATATAAAATTCCTAAAAAAATAGCTTAGTAGAGATTCCTCTCTACTAAACTTTACTTTATAAAAGACTCTCAATTTGGGTCGAGGAACCTGTCCCAGAGTCCCCTCCTCATGGATAAAAATATTAAAATTAGTTTTAGCCATTGGACTTTTATTAATGCCTTTTGCTTTTAAAAGGGGAAAATTAAAGGACTGGCTATTAGTATTTTTTCTAAAAGGTTTTCTCTCAAGTTTAATTAACCAAATAATTGTTAGAAAGAAGCATATTTCTTACCCTGTTCGTTTTATGCCAAAGTATTTTAATGTAAACATTTTATTTGATTATTTCCTTTTTCCACTTCTTGCGTATTTTATAATTGCATAAATTATTAGGATGTAGATATAAAATTTTCAAAAAAGTACCTTCGTATAGATTTCTCTCTCCACACAGTTATCATCATCAGATTCTTATCCATCAAACAATAGCTGTAAATCTGGTATTTACATATATCTTTATTAGGAAGATGACTGTGCCTTTCCCCAATAAGGTAGAAAAAAGAAAAGCCCTGCAAATATCTTAATCTCCACAGGACCTTACTTTATTTAAATCAATGGCTGGGACGGGGTACCTGTCCTTTGGACTAACCTAAATAAATGAGACAATATAAAACACCTTCATCACGTTTGGGTTATCTGATAGTAGCTTAATTTCTTTCTCTGTAAATACTTTTTTACTCATTTGAACTTTCCCCAATCCCCATATTTTCTTTATTATACAAAAAAGTACCCTATAGGTAGACTTTGTTTAAAGTGTCTACTCTATAGGGTACAGTTTAAAATAGGCTGTTGGTTTTTTCCTTTTACAGTGTAGTTGATGGCTTCCAGTTAAAAGGTGGAAGAGTTGCGCCAGATGTTTGAAGTACAGTCGGAAATTCACTAGTTTGTAAGGAAGGATCATCCTTCCCTTGATCCTGGCTGTTATTCAAAAGATTCGTAACAGTAGTAAATAGATTTTGAACCTGATCATCTGTTGCATTGGCAGAATCAAATCCAGAAAGTAAATCACCTAAAGATGAGTCCTGTGGATTTAATAGTGGACCAGTACTTTCGTCTGTACTATCAGTACCATCAGTACTATCTACACCACTAAAGGAAAGTTTATCAATAAGATTTGAAATATAAGGTTTCATATCATCTACACTTAAAGTGGAATTGGAGCTATTCGAATTATTCTGTGAGTTTGACTCATGATGATGGGCTCTTGCACTCTTCATCGTTTGCGTTACTTGATCAAATAGCTTACTTACTTGATCATCTGTAGCTGTTGATGCATCAAAACCTGATAAATCATTTTTTATTGTGGATTGAACGGCAGCAAACCTTTCTTGTCCATTTGACGAGGATGTGGAATCAGCTGAATTTACCTTAACTTGTAAATTTTCAAGAAATTGTTTCTTCTGATCTGTTGTGAGTGGTGGTTCACTTATAGTTGGTCCGTAATTTCCAGTTGGAAGGAATTGAGTTAACAAGCTCCCATTGTTTCCTGTTTGCCCTACATTGCTAATGTTAAGAAGGTCATTTAAAAATTGCGAATTCTGGGCCCGTGAATTGGAGTTTGTATTCTGTGTATTCCCAAGGTAATTTGCCAAATCATAGCTTGTAAGGTTTGGATTGATCGATATTGACATGTTTGAACTCCTTTCATTGTAAAAATATACCTCAAATTGCATCATAACAACCATTTCTTAATTAATACTTAACTTTTACAGAAAACAACATTTTGACTTTGAGAATAGATGATTTTACTGATAAAAAATGGATTGCTAATACTAGCAATCACAAAAATGAAATTGAGTAATCCTAAACTTTTTCTCATTTGTCAGTCTTTCACTAATCCACCCCTTATTTGGTGGATACCAAATTCTAAATATCCTGATACTACGTCAAAAAAATAGACACAGATTTTTCTACCTCACTTTCGCTTGGTGCCTTCATAAAAAAGTTTAAATGAAATGCGATTTAAACTTTTTTATGAAGGTAAAATCAAGCTGCTAAATTTCCATACATTCGCTCAAATTCATTTGGAGTAGCGCCGTTAGTTGTAGAAGAAACGCTTGAAACAGTTGGAGCAGTTGTATCATTTGCACTAAAGATAGTTGTATATGGTGCAAAAGAAACTTCATTAGATGTTTTAACTGCATCACCAACAACTACTGAATAGTTACCTTTAAGGTAATCAGGAGATGCAAGAGTAATTGTAAGGGCTTTGCCATCTGTACTTAATGCTGCTGTAGGAGTTGCAGTAAGTGCTTGTGCTCCATTTAAAGCTTGTATAGAAACATTGGTTGTATTCAAGTTAGTACCAGTGATTACTGTAGATGCGTCAACTGCTTTGTTGAAATTAACAACTAGTTAAGTACCGTTAATCGCACGAACCTAACCCCAAAATTCTCCATTTTCCAACCTTCCAAAAACCCAATAATACCAAGCGTTCCAGCAAAAATTCCTTTTTCCAGCATAGTAAAAAACGAGTAAAAAAAGAGTGGTGTGTGGAGGAGATTAGGAAAAGATGAGTGAAAGCTGACATAGGAAAAAAATAAAAGTCCCGACAAAACCGATGTTGGCCGCAAACAATGAAATCAAAAGTGGAAGCTGGTGCATCAAAATCCCGCTTTCCCCTTCTAATTCCAAGACTGATTCACCTCTAAAAATTAAAAAGGCCATTAATGTATATTGTTATACACCAATAGCCCTTTACATTTTTTCATTTCATCCTTCCAGTTTACGACAGGTATATAATCATGACCTGAATTTAAATCAAGGGTTTGGTAGAGGTACCTATCCCCTTGTCCCTATTCGAGGAAATTTTTGTGAAATTCCCTAATTACTAATGTCTGAATTCATTCAATTATTCCATAGTCATCTAAAACATTACATGGCTCACCAATAAATGAATTGCAGCAACCTTTTGCATTCAAAAAAACGAAGTATCAGTTTTAATCATCTAATTTAAAACCCAAGGAATTCTTAATTGTACTACTTCCTTTTGTTAGTTCATTTTTCAATTGAATATATTCTTCATCAGAAATAATATTTTGTTCTTTTAATTTAAACAGTTTGAAAATTTCAGTTGAGATAGAGGAGCCAGAAGTATCATAATTATATATATTATCATTGTATTTTTCTTCCAGGTAATCATTTCGCTTTTCAATAATTAGATCGAGAAAAGATTCAACTGATTCCTTTGACGGTGATTTTTCAAAGAAAAATAAGTGAATATTATCATTTCCTAACACTCTTAAAGAAACATAATTTAACCAAAAATAAATCCAAAAAACTAATGAAATAGATAAATAAAAAAGAGTAGTTTCTATTTCGTCTGTTTTGTGCTTAGTAAAAAAATATGAAGCAAAAATAAATAATGCTATTATAGTAATAATTAAAGCACCAAAAAAGGATTTTCTTGGAGAAATAGTTATAGTTAGTCTATTTTCAGGTATTTCCTCGAAGGAAATTATTTCCTCATTTTTTGTAAAAAAACGTTTATATTTATGTTTAACTCCATCCTCCATAAGTTCATATATTCGAGTTGCAAATTTATATTTTTGTATAAGTTTCATTATTTATTTCCTCCATAACTATTTAGCATTACTCTTATAAACACCATGATAAATGGCCATCTGCAATTTCATAAAATAAATATGAATATGGTAGCCTTGTTAGACTCATAGCTTGGTGTACCTATTTTTCAATAAATTTGCCTTTATTATTAAAATATTCCATTTGATTATAATACTAAGGAAAAATTATGCAACATTATTATTTTAATAATGTTATAAACAAATTCTATTAAAACGATTTATTAGACGCACATTTTCGTCCTACTGGGAAATAAAAATAGTCAACACTATCGCTGGCTATTTTATTATTAACTTTCAAAATAAATTTTGTGTTTTTCTTAAGATGATCATCCACTACATTCCAATCACTGGTTAACAATTCTACATTTACTCCGTTTACTTGAATGCGAATTCCCTGTTCTCCCATAGCTGTTGCAAGGGTTATGTTATTCTCTTCAAATAACTGGGCGGTGCCAATATCATTGTAAACCTTTAGACTATTAATCTTTTTGTTAATCATTGAAATCTTATAACCCTTCTTTATCAGTTATTCTTTAAACCGAACAAAAGAGAACCTAGATTGAACTGGTTTATCTTTTAGCTTATCATTCAAATAGAATTGGAATCCTTTCATAACATTCAAATAGGAATCGATTGTTTTAACTACTTTCCCTTCAGCAAAAAGCTAACTTGCAAATTCCTGAATATCCAAGATTGATTCACCTCTAAAAATAAAAAAGGCTATTGATGTATGTTTTTATACACCAATAGCCTTTTAAGTTTGATTCATATTCATTTCTATTTACAAATCCTTTCCACTCACGACAGTTATATAATAATGTCGTGTGTTTCTTCATACAAAAATCTTTGCTATCTTATGATTCACTTGGACTGTGCTTATTCCGATTATTACCCTTTTAGTTTTGTCGTAAGATTATCAAAAGAAATGTCGTGTGTTTTCACATGAATTTTTCAGAATCACTTAATCTCTTATTCCCTTAGACATACATTTCATAGGCTATTTGTTTACCATCCCTAATCCATACTTCATATAATTTCTTCTTTGTTTTTTCATCCTTTACAATTCCAACCATCCACTCATATCCCTTTTTATCAATAAAACTGAGTGATTCTAATAGTAGAGGGTTTGGGAATTTTGTTAAATTCTCTTTAGGTATGATGCTAGACTAAAAAGTAGACACAGATTGTTATAATAAAAATATAAATTTTAACGAGGTGTGTCTATTGGCTAGAGGAAATGGAAAGCGTTATGATGAAACATTTAAAAAAGAAACGGTAAAGTACATTGCAGAGAA
>JAUZPL010000139.1 GCA_030705955.1 Bacillota bacterium
AAAAAGACTTCTATACATCTCTTTTGAATAAATCTTCCTTTGGAGGAGTTCATCCAAAAAAGAAATGGTTAGATTTTAATTTAGTAACAAACCATCAAATTGAACACGGGAAGATTACTAAAATTGAACAAGCTTCCAAAAACAGATTTCACAATAACTTTAGATTTCATAGTGTAGACGAGCTAAATCAAGAATTTTTAGTTCTTTTAAAAGAATCATATCAATTGATGAGTTAGTTAGAGAAAGGATATTTATTGCCAATGAACAGCATTTTCTTAGGAATTATATCTGGTCTAATATTTGGTTTATTATCTGTACTGATAATGCTACTGATGAAATTTGAAGATAAACGTATTGCTATTATTAGTTCATTTATTAATCGTTTTACGATTGGTTTCTTAATATCAGTAACTGTTCTTCCTGTGTATGGTTGGACAAAAGGAATTTTGATCGGATTGTTAATTAGCCTCCCAGACGCACTTATTACAAAAGCCTATTTACCAATCATTGGCTTAGGAGTAATCGGAGGGGCTATTATTGGAGGCTTTATTGGCTAAGGTGGTTGGATGGGTCGTATCGGTAATCGTATTAAACTAAAGGGAGCGATGCTTCAATATCGAAGGATCGCTTTTTCCTTCTTGAAGTAACGGATTATTTAGTGCAATAAGAGTGGAAAATATGTCTTCTTTAAATTACCTTTAAATGGTAAAGTGATAATACAGATGTCATGAGTACCAATAGGAAGGATTAATGAAGAAAATTGAAAAAGGGGTGATTAAGTTAAGTAGGTCAGGTCTATATATAATTTTACAGTTTGTTGTAATATTAGGATTTATTTGGTTACATCATGATAAGTCACCTAATTTTGGTTCATCTGTTACAGTAAGTGGTTGGAGTAGTGGGATTGGGGCAGTAAGTTCAAATGATACAAACGTAAATGAACAAAAATTGTCTTTTTCAGCAACCATATGGAACAACACTAATCACACCGTCTATGTCACGAATGTAAAAGTGAATTTGCCAAGTTCGTTGGAAAACCATATTGCCTCTGGTAACACCCATATTTCGGTAAACAGGTCGATGGAACCAAACTCAACTGCTCAGATAACGGGGCAATTTATTCTTGACACCAAAGGGTTGACAAAAGAACAAATTGTAAATCTTGGAAAGATACAAGGATTTACGGTTAATATTAAATCTTGAACAACGGTAATCTCTTTAGAGAGAACAATGGCTGTCAATATACTGGCAGCTTTTCTTATTGAATGGGAGAGTTTTCTTAAATGAAAATTTCATAAATTTTTCGAAATAAAAAAGTTTGTGAGTAATTACACTTAAGCTAACTTGGGCTTGAGTTAAAGAACTAGATTGCTTACTAAAGCGGACATTTTTTGTTTTCTAGTAACGAATTAATAAATTTATAACTACATATAAATGAAATATGATGAAGATTAAAAAACATCATATAAAGTAGGGATGTTTATGGGGATTGATTATTGGGCTTTATTAATAACAGTTTTCCTATATGGAGGATTAACAATCTTCGCTGGTACTGTGCAACTTAAGAATAAAAAAATTAATACATTATCAAGTATTGCAATGATTATTGGGGGATTTCTAATAATATTAACATCAATAAACGAAAACAATTTTGGATACTTTACATTTTATTTTTTGATTTTAGGGTTGCTTTTGATTCATTTTTCAGCAATAAATAATGGGATTAAATTATATAAGAAAATAACCATAAGACACCATCTTATAAGGCTTCTTGTTTCTCTACTGATAATAATTATATTTTTATTAAGATAGAGACAAGTGGTATTTCAATAATTCTTATTATATGTAACAAGAATTATTTCTTTGTTCAAGTAACGGGGGCGATGCTTCAATAACGAAGGATCGCTTTTTCCTTCTTGAAGTAACGGACAGGTTAGTTGTAAAAGAAAATAGAAATTTTTAAAAATAATTACCTTGAATATTTGCTAAAGAATGCATAACTCCAATCGGGAAATACATTTTCTAATTTTAAAAATGAAAGCAAAGTATACTTAATCCGGTCTAGGATAAGCACAAAGTTTCTTTTATTTAAATTCAATCGAAACTTTAAAAAATGACTATTTTTTATAATACCAAACTATGGTTGACAAATTAAGATTACATTTGTAATATTATCTTCAAGATTACATTTGTAATATCGGAGGTGTCACCCATTATGAATAAAGAAATACCTAAAATAACTGAAGCTGAACTAGAAATTATGAAAGTTCTTTGGTCAAAATCTCCTCAAACCGCGAATGAAATAATTGAAAGTCTTGAGCCAAAAATGGACTGGAAGCCAAAAACCATAAGAACACTTATTAACAGATTAGCTCAAAAAGAAGCAGTTTCATACCATCAAGAGGATGGACGAATGTATGAGTATTATCCATTAGTTTCCCAAGAAAGATTTTTACAAGTTGAAACAAAATCTTTACTTAGACATTTCTACGGTACATCTTTAAAGCCGTTACTGGTAAATTTTTTAAAAGAAGAAAAGCTATCTCCAGAAGATATCAATGAACTAAAACAAATTCTGGATGAAAAAAGTGAGGAGAACCAGAGAAAGGATAGGAGAAAATGAATGATATTTTTTTAAATTATCTTCCTCGATTTTTTGACTGGGTTCTTAAGACTTCTATTATGGCAAGCGTATTAGTAGGACTCATCTTATGTGTCAAAATCCTTCTAAGAAACAAGCTAACCCCAAGATGGCACTACCTACTTTGGATGGTTTTGCTTGTTAGATTACTACTTCCTTGGTCCCCAGATAGTTCATATAGTATTTATTCAATCCTTTCAAGCGGTTATAATTTCAATGCTTCTTTTCAAACACATTCTTATTCTTTAAAAAACGAACAAAATAATCAAACAAATGCTATTCAAGGAAATACACTGGTTATGGATAATGAGCAATTAGGTCCTAGTTCACAACAAACGACCAGAATAAATAATAAAGATACACTAAGAGTGATAAAGCCGCAACAACATAAACCGATCTCCTTTTATACAATTGCTTTGTATATATGGTTAACGGGAGTTTTAGTATTAAGCCTAATAACGTACCGGGTAAACCGTCAATTATGTAACTCTATAAGAAAACAGCCGGTTATAACAGATAAAAGAATTGTAGAAGTATTTAATATTTGCAAGAATTCTATTTCTGTTAAGAGAAATATCCCCCTTATTCTAGCTGGGTCAGTATCAAGTCCAACAGTTCTTGGATTTTTTCGTCCAAAAATGTTGCTCTCAATTCAGTTAATCAATCAACTATCAGAGCCGCAACTCCGACATGTTTTTTTTCATGAATTGGCCCACATCCAACGAAAAGACGTTGGATTAAATTGGCTAATGCATATTTTACTAATCATCAATTGGTTTAACCCAATTCTTTGGTTTGCCTACATTTGCATGAGAGAGGACCAGGAACTTGCATGTGATGCGTATGCACTCACGTTTATGGAGGAAGAGGAAAAAATTCCATATGGACAAACCATCATCAGCCTTTTAGAACACTACTCCAATTTATATCAAGTGCCTAGTATGGCAAATTTGAGTAGAAATAAAAGGACCTTAAAGAGGAGGATTTTTATGATTAAAAAATTCCAAAAGAAATCGTATCGTTGGTCCGCACTCGGCGTTGTTGCTGTCCTTGCTGTTTCATCAGTGTCCTTGTTAAATGCCCATGCAGATGTTTCCAATGGTAATTCCATAGTGCATTCGTTGGAAAATGTTTCAAAGAAAGAAAACCAAATCGAGAGCACTGTATATACACCCCCGATTCAAAAAGAAAATTATAAAGATGTAACAAAAAAAGATATTCTCACCAAAATGATTAATACGGTTGATAATTTTGAAACCGCTAAAGGTGAATTTAAAACACATACTGTTTATTATGACGGTAAACAGGATGATATGTTGGTTAACTATGAGCTTAGTCTGAGAAATAACGCAGGAGGTTATTGTAAAACCTCTACCATATTTAATGGAAAAGAAGAGACCGCCTATAGCTACTATAAAGATGGCACTATGTGGGACATAAGAAATGGTACATATGAAGAAACAAAATATCAGACCCCGCCCCGTCGAGGGACTTTAACCATTAAGGATGCATTCTCAGTGAACGATAAAGGAGAAAATGTAACTGATTATAGAGAGAGACCGCCAATCGGTATAGCCAGTGAATCATTATTTCCTTATGAAATTGCGTCAAACTTTACAAGAGATTTAAATGCATGGGAAATTGAAAAACAAAACGAACAATTGTTAGGGCACAATACTGTAGTGATTAGAGGAGCCTTAAACCATTATGCAAGAATAAAACACAGCTCTAACACTTTTCGTTTTTGGGTAGATAAGGATACAGGAATATTGGTCAAATATGAAACTTATAATTCTGCTGGCAGTGTTGTCAATTATTCATACCCAATCAAACTTGATATAAATGTTCCAATTGATAGTAAAGATTTTGCTCCAAATTTAGATGGTTATAAGAAATTTGACAGATCATTAATTGACAAAGAACCTGGTATCGCAACTGGAAATATTGATAGTGAAATTCCAAAGGAATTAAAGGCTCAATGGGAGGAAGCTAAGAAAAAACCAGATGAAACCAGCATCTTTCATAAAGATGGTAAATGGTATATTTATGTAAAAAAAGGATATCTAGTTAATGGTATTGAGGTAAATGGTAAAGAGGGAACATTACATTTAATAAAGGCTTCTTCTCAAAAATCACAATACAATTTCGAGGCATTAGCAGAGCGATATAACGTGGACAGTCTCAAAATAGTTTATGAATAATGTAAAATTAAAAGCGATACTTCTTTTTGGTATCGCTTTATTTGATGAAACTAAGCAATGACATCTTGTTCCTTGGCAATTAATTGATGAAAGTTTTGGAAGTATATTTCTTAATCGTTTTGACTTGTTTTACATAAAAAGTCCTGTTTAGGTGCTAATAAATACATTTTTTCAATTTTTGCTTAATGTGCTAACATGGGCTTATGTTAAGGATGATGATCGATGTGGCGGTCGTTTTTTCTTGTTGAACAAACGGATCAGGTTAGTGCAACACCACTGCCTTTTGGCTTGTTCGATTAACCAAAGCAGGTTATTTAAACAAAATAACGAATCATATTGGGTAGATATTTCTTAGGGGGAATCCAATGTTAATCAGAGAAATAAAACCAGATGATGATGAAAGTTTTATAAAATTAATTAAGCAGGTTGAAAGTGAGTCCCAATTTATGCTCTTTGAACCAGGGGAAAGAAAAATTAGTCCTGAAGAGCAGGGAAAAAGAATAGAAGTAATGAGGAAATCGGACAATTCAACCATTTTTGTTGCAGAAGAAGATAAACAATTAATTGGATACCTCATTGCGATGGGCGGTTATGCCAAAAGAAACAAACACTCTATATATCTTGTTATTGGTATCATAGCTCAGTATCGAGGGCTTGGAATAGGAACAAAATTATTTAAGCAATTAGAGAAGTGGGCAACAGATCACAATTTTCATCGTTTAGAATTAACCGTAGTAACTCATAATGAAGCTGGATTATGGTTATATAAAAAAATGGGATTTGAAATTGAAGGAACCAAAAGACATTCGCTTTACATTGATGGCAAATTTGTTGATGAATATTATATGTCTAAACTATTATAAGAATACCTTGTTCAGCCATTCTCAAAAAATGAGGGATCGCTTTTTGTTATTCGAGTAACGGTCAGTTTAGCTGAATAAGAAATCATCGTAGGGAACACTAAAATGAGGTGTTATCTATGAAAAAATACATTATCTTACTGTTGGCATTTGTTCTTTTTGTTATTCCTGAAAAAGTAGAGGCAAAAATTGAAGGTTATGATGTTGTTGCGAAGTTACCAAAAGAAAATATAACCTTATATGCTAAGAAAATGGATGGTTTATATAAAGACTTTAAAATTTATTTTAATGGCTGGGTTTACTCAAGACCTTTTTGGATGAACGTTACAAATCCCACCTATGCACCAGAACTATTTTACAATGACATAAACCAAGATGAAAAAAAGGAATTAATCATTACTTTAACAAAAGGAACTGGTTCTGGGGTACATGAAGAAGAGATTTATGTCTATAGAAATACAAACGGATTGGTTGAAGTCCTTGTTGATAATCCTTTAGCAATTATTTATAAAAACGTAAAAACAAAATTAACTACTAAAATAGCCGAAATCATAATAGGGAACAAAAAATCCATTGTTGACACTAAAACTATAGAGCCTTCACATTTATTTGAGGATATAGCATTTGGGAGCATTATTGATTATAAGGTAATTAACAATAATCTTATGGTAAGAGTAAGCGGACAAATAACACCCGCAATGTTTATTGGAGATATTATTATTGGTTATGAATACCGTAATAAAATGTATCAAGCGAAAACAATTGATTTTATAACGGATATGAAAAAAAATCCTTTTTATGGTCCAGTGAAACATTCAGCCATATTGAACTACCATGAAAATAAACTTCTGTAATTCAGAAAAAAGGCAATACTAAAGAAGACGCAGCTCATTCGTTTTTTTTAAAAGGGGAGAGCGTCTTATTCATGGATCTTTGGGTTTAAGTTGAATAGATTAAGATGCTTCTGGTTCTTGTAAAGTAACTGTGTATCCTAAGCTCTCAAGCCTTCGAAGTGAATGCCGGATAATGGATTGCTGTCTCTGCTTATCAAAGTAGTCTTCGCCTAAATCTACATACATTTCTTTTCCTGTTAAGAGATAATAAGAGATGCGTAACATGGCATGAGCAACGACAATTCCTGCTCGTTTCTTTCCTTTTCGTGATGCTGTACGCCTATACAGTGCTCC
>JAUZPL010000014.1 GCA_030705955.1 Bacillota bacterium
CAATCATAGCTGATAGGGTTGAAGGTGCGACATCACCAGTAACAGCAATCATATCAAGACCTACTGAACAAACACATGTCATTGCTTCTAACTTTGAAAGAGTGAGGGCACCATCTTCAATTCCTTTAATCATGCCATTATCTTCACTTACAGGAATAAACGCGCCGCTTAAGCCCCCAACATATGAACTTGCCATAGCTCCACCTTTTTTCACTGCATCATTCATCAAAGCTAGAGCAGCAATCGTACCATGTGTACCCACTCTCTCTAGCCCAATTTCTTCGAGGATTTCTGCTACACTATCATTTACTGCATTGGTAGGTGCAAGAGAGAGATCCATAATTCCAAATGGAATACCAAGCCTCTTTGCCACTACACGACCAATAAGCTCGCCAGCACGGGTAATTTTAAAGGCTGTCTTTTTAATAATATCCGCTACTTCTCCAAGATCTGCCGAAGAATTCCTTTTTAATGCATTTAAGACTACACCTGGTCCGCTAACTCCTACATTAAGAACAACTTCTCCTTCACCAGCACCATGAAAAGCTCCTGCCATAAATGGGTTATCCTCAACGGGATTGCAAAAAACAACTAATTTTGCACAACCAATGCCATTTTGATTTTTTGTTCTCTCTGCCGTTTCTTTTATAATGATTCCCAGTTGCTTTACTGCATCCATATTGATTCCTGTCCGTGTTGTAGCAACTGACACAGAGGCACATACCCGCTCTGTTGAACTTAACACTTCTGGAAGTGCTTTTAATAAAGTTTCATCACCTTTAGAAATTCCCTTATGAACTAATGCGGAAAATCCTCCAATAAAGTCAATACCTAATTGACGAGCTGCTCTATCAAGTGTTTTAGCTAATTTAACTGTTTCTTGAACGGTAGCATTTCCCAGAATTTCAGCAATGGGAGAAATAGATATACGTTTATTGATAATAGGAACTCCATATTCATTAGCTGTTTCTTCAGCTACTTTTTTTAAATTTTTTGCATAGCTCATGATTTTCTGATAAACATACTCGTTCATCTTTTTGAAATCAGAATCAGCACAGTCAAGAAGACTTATCCCCATCGTGACTGTACGGATGTCTAAGTTTTCCATTTGTACCATTCGTATTGTTTGAAGTATTTCATCCATTGCTATGGCCATTTTGATTATTCCTCCTATTAAATCCGATGCATAGCTTGAAATATTTCTTCTAATTGAACATCAATTTTTAGCCCTATTTCCTCTCCGGCTGCTGATAATTCTTCACTAAGGGATATTAAATGATTAATTTCTGTTACGTCTACAATCATAATCATGGTAAAAAAAGCATCTAAAATGGTTTGGCTAATATCTAGGATATTAACTTGGTGATTTGCCAAAATTGTTGTTACTTTCGAAATGATTCCAACCTGATCCTTCCCAATTACACTTACAACTGCTCGTCTTCTTTCCATATTTTCACCTCAATTATAAATAAATGACTCAATCAATCTTATAAACAAATAAAAAAAAGATTGGATATGCTCCAATCTCAAACAAGAAGAGTGTACAGTTGTGTACATCTTTCTCCTGTCCTTTTGCCTGAGATTGTGAATCCTTCGGCGCCGCATACTACGGTCTCTCCAGAAGCTGCTCCAGTTATAGTTTGATCCATAACCTTCGTTGCTATATTGAATTATTCAAATCGTACCAATTTATTGAGGTTCCGTCAATAAATTTTTATTTATTACTTTAACGTAGAATAGCTCCTAATTAAAATGACCAATTCACGAATGGATTGGTCCAAATTTCAATTTAAATATTAATTCCCTGTTTATACATTCATCCTAAAAATTTAAAGGTTGCGTTTAAAAATACTTTAACACCATTTTCTAATGCTTCTTCATCAATTGTAAACTTGGCATGATGGTGTGGATAGATAATACCTTTTTCCTCATTGCCGGCTCCTACATAAAAGAAGGCACCTGGAGCTTTTTGTTGGTATGCTGAGAAATCTTCTCCTCCCATATTGGGGCGCATTAAGTCGAGAGCCTCTCCTCCAAATACCTCACGGACAGTTTCCTCTATCACTTTTGTTGCTTCTTCATCATTAATGACAGGACGATAGCCAAATTCATATTTAAAATCATAGACTGCCTCATGTGCTTCGGTTACTCCTTTAATCACTCTTTCCATCTTACCTGGTATGGATTCACGGAGTTTTTGATCAAAACTTCTTACAGTCCCGCAAAGCTCTACTGAACCAGGAATGACATTATGAGTAGTTCCCCCTATAAACTGAGTAACAGAAATGACCAAATTATCAAGTGGATCCGTATTACGGGAAACAATATGTTGAAGATTTGTAACCACTTGCGCAGCAATGACGATTGAATCAACCGTTTGATGCGGTAATGCAGCATGCCCCCCTTTTCCTTTTACTTTTATCCAAAAAGTATCAGGAGCAGCCATCATTGGCCCATAAACAACCCCTACTTTTCCTTTCTCAAGAGGTGCCCATAGATGAGTCCCTATGACAAAATCAACCCCATCCATAACACCAGCGCGTACCATTTCTTCTCCACCGCCTGGGTATAGTTCCTCAGCATGCTGGAAAAAGAATCGAACTTCCCCTTTTATAGATGATTGAAGCTCTGAAAGGACCTTAGCGGTTCCTAGAAGCATAGCCGTATGACCGTCATGTCCACATGCATGCATAACACCCGGATTTTTTGATGCAAATAAAAAGGTATTTTCTTCTTGAATAGGTAAAGCATCCATATCAGCACGAATTGCCAATGTTTTTCCTGGCCGTTTTCCTATAAGGCGTGCCATAACACTAGTTTTTGTTGGTCTAGTAATCTCTAAATTTCCGAATGAAGATAATGTATCATAAACAAACTGTGCTGTTTTCTCTTCATGAAAGGATAATTCTGGGTTTTCGTGTAAATATCTTCTCCAACTGATTACTTGATCTTTCATTTCAGTTGCTAAATGATTTAAATTTTCCATTATCTTCAACCCCTTATCAAATTTAGTAAAGCACCCATTTTCGAATGGCTAACGCCACTCCATCCTCATTATTCGTATTGGTTACCCAGTCGGCTGCTTTTTTGACGATTTCTTGTGCATTTCCCATTGCGACACCAATTCCAGCCTCTTGAATCATTGCCAAGTCATTTTGGCTATCACCAATTGCCATTACCTGTTCCATTTGAATTCCAAGTTTGCTGCAAACAGTTTTTAATCCATTTGCTTTATTTATTCCTAAAGCATTTACTTCAATATTTTTGGGATGGGAATTACTGATTTCAAATATATTCTTTTTTTGCAGTGTATTTATAATCAACTCTTTTGTATTGTGATCGTCAACATAGAAGCCAAATTTTAGCCAGTCAACAGAATGAATGTCTTCAGGCATTTCATTATGCCAATTTTGGCTCGTACTTATTGCCCAAAATTTTAATTTATGCTGTTTTGAAAGCTCCCACATAAATTGAATGTCTACAGGTTGAACTATTTTTCTTTCAACAAGATCCTCTTTATCATCCCATATCTCGCTTCCATTAACAGTAACCAAATAGGATGATAGTTCAAGAGACTTGGCATGATGACGGCATTTCAGTATTGATCTTCCAGTACTTAAAACAACGTAAATACCTTTCTCTTGTACATCTCGAATAGCTTGTCGATTTGCCAATGAAATTTCTCTTTCATCATTTAGCAATGTTCCATCCATATCAAGAGCAATAAGCTTAATATCTAAATCTTGTTTAAACTTTTCCATTTTATGAAATTGCCCCTTTTATTTTTCGAATCATGGTTTTGTTTACATAACATTTTTATGGTTAACGAAAAAACATTTTTCAATATTGCGACACTTTTATTTATAGAAGAAGCCAGGTGCCCCTGGCTTCCCTATTAATGATGATGCCCATGACCATGAACTTCTTTTGATGGATTAGTGATCACCCATTCTTCTTGGGGAACATGGAAAAATTGAATCCAGACACCATCCAAATATTCTTGTCCTTTTTCTAAAATAATATCGATATCTTTATCCGTTTTAACTACTTCATCATTTTCTGATGGAGTATCAAGCTTTAATTCATAATGGGCATGATCGCCATGCATATGAGTAATATACACACGAAACATTCGACCTTCAGCTTCTGGCCTTTCTAACATTTTATTCAATTCTTTTGCCGCATTACGGTTTATTTTACATTTCATCGGTAACTCTCCTATTCACTATGTATTCAATTTATTATCCCATTTTTATTAATTAAAACGCAACCCGATTGTACTATTCCAAAAATGATAAAACCAAACAGGAAATACTTTACATTTTCGTTGACTCAATGGGGAATAATTAATCCAAAGAACGGATTCATTTTATTAGGATGTGTACCTTAATGGAAAAGAAGAAATCTTATTTCACCTTCCGGCTAAATTTTATTTTTTTTACTGTATTCGCCTTGTTTTCCATCCTTATTCTTAGGCTTGGTTTTGTGCAAATCGTTTACGGCGAGAACTACAAGAGGGAGCTTGAAAGGAAAGAGGATTACACTATTTCTAATCCTGTGCCGAGAGGAATTATGTTCGATCGAAATTATAAAGTCATCGTTGAAAATATCCCCAAAAATGCGATTACCTTTACAAATCTAGGAATAACACAAAAGAAAATGCTAGAAACATCACAAAGGCTGTCACAGCTGATAAATAAGTCAACGGAAAAAGTAACGGATAGAGACAAAAGGGATTTTTGGTTACTCAAATTTCCTACACTTGCCAATGCAAAGATATCAAAAACTGTGGCTCAATTGTATAAAGCAAAAAAAATAACGGATAGTGATTTTTACGAATTAAAAGTTAGTACAATCACTGATAAAGAGTTAAAGCAATTGACTAACCACGATTTAGAAGTTCTAGCTATTTATCGAGAGATGTCTAAAAGCAGTAAATTCACAACACAAATTATTAAAAATAATGGGGTAACTCAAAAGGAAGATGCTATCGTAAGTGAAAATCTTCAATTTCTGCCAGGTATAGATACAACAACAGATTGGGAAAGATCCTACAAATTTGAAAATACTTTAAGATCCGTACTTGGAACAGTCACGAAATCTGAAGAAGGATTACCTAGAGAACAACTTGAATATTTTTTATCAAGAGGTTTTAGCAGAAATGATCGGGTTGGGAAAAGCTACCTTGAAATGCAATATAATGAAATTTTAAACGGACATAAGTCAAAGGTGAAAAATATCACTGACAATGATGGAAACACTCTTGAAACACAAGAAATATCAGTTGGTCATCCAGGTAAAAATCTAGTACTAAGTATCGACATGGATTTACAAAGGACTATTGAAAAAATTATTGAAGAAGAGCTTATGGCAGTAAAAAAATTTCCTGAAACAAATCTTTTGGATCGTGCCTATGTTGTTTTAATGGATCCTCATACTGGTGAAGTATTAACAATGGCCGGGAAAAGGATGGTTAAAAATAATATAACGGGAAAGAAAGAAATGGAAGACGATGCCCTTGGAACATTTACAACAACCTATAATGTCGGTTCTACTGTAAAAGGGGCAACGATTTTAACGGGATTTAAATCAGGGGCAATAAGGCCCAACACCTATTTTGATGACAAAGGGTTGAAAATTAAAGGAACACCGTTAAAAAAATCGTATATGTATTTAGGAAATTTAAATGAAGTAAATGCTTTAAAAAAATCTTCAAACGTATATATGTTTCATACTGCTATTAGAATTGGAAAAGGTCATTACGAATATGATCAGCCACTTATCTTAAAAGAGCCCCATGTTTTTGAAAAAATAAGAAATTCTTTTGCAAGTTTCGGATTAGGAACAAGAACAGGAATTGACCTCCCAAATGAACAGATTGGATTTAAAGGAACAAGCAGACTCCCAGGATTTTTATTGGACCTGGTCATTGGTCAATATGATACGTATTCTGCCATGCAGCTTGCACAATACGTTTCGACCATAGCAAATGGTGGATATCGAATGCAGCCTCACTTAGTTAAAGAAATTCGGGAACCATTAGAAGGAACAAATGAAATCGGACCTATAGTAAAAGAAATTCGCCCCAAGGTTTTAAATAGTATTGATATGAAGAAAGAGTGGCTTTATAGAGTGCATAAAGGGTTTGAAAAGGTAATGCAAGAGCCTGGAGGAACAGCCTATAAATTTTTTGGTAATGCACCTTATTACCCTGCAGGAAAAACGGGAACAGCTGAAGCTTTTTATGATGGGCCTGAAAGAAATAAATTTGGGAAAGAACCACCCCCAGTTATCAATTTAAGTTTAGTTGGATATGCTCCAAGTCAAAATCCTGAAATCGCCATGGCTGTCCTAGTTCCTTGGGCTTATAAGGAAAAAGAGGACAATAAAATAGCGTTAAAAATTGGACGCAGAGTAATGGACTCATATTTTGAAATAAAGAAAAGGCATTAAAAAGGGCTTGGATTACCAAGCCTTTTTTAATCCTTATTAAGTACAGACTTAATAGCATTTTTTATTTCTTCATATCCAGTACACCTGCATATATTAGATTCCAGCCACTCTCTTATTTTCTCATCATCGGCATCAGGATGTTGTTCAATTAGAGAGTGGCAATTCATTATAAAACCTGGTGTACAATATCCACATTGAAAGGCAAAGTTTTCTACAAAAGCCTGTTGAATGGGTGTATCCTTTAATCCCTCTATTGTTGTTATTTTCTTGCCGACAGCTTCAACTGCCAACATCAAACAAGACTTCATTGGCCATCCATCTACATTAACTGTACAGGCACCACAATCACCATTTAAGCACCCTGGTTTTGCTCCTGTCAAACCAAGCTTACTCCGCAATACGTATAAAAGGGTGTCAGCAGAGCGAACCGTTACCATATGAATTTCCCTATTTACATTCAGAACAATGGTATGTGTTTTCACCCATTACACCTCCACTTTCAAGGACATCATGATCTCACGAAGTAAATTTTTTAAAACAAACACTCGATATTTTGATGACCCCTCTACATCATTAAGAATTGGGCCTGGTAACACTTCTATTACTGTATTAATTCTCTCTTCAAGTGAAAGGCGATCATTATTCAAAATTTCCTCTACTACCTTCGAACGAAACGGGAAAGGACAAAATCCACTTATTGCTACGCGAATTTCATTCCCAACTTTTAGAGCGCAAATTGTAATAAGTGGATACCCAGAATTCCACTGCTGTCGGCGTTTTATACATAAAAAAGGCGATCCTAGAAAGCTTTTTTCCGTCTCAAGCTGTAAAAGAATATCTCCTTTTTCGAGTTGAAGCTCTTCATGAAATATATCATGAATACTCAACACTTTTATCCCTTTGGCACCTGCAATAATTACTTGACTGTCTGTTAATAAAAAAGGAAGGACGGCCTCACGATAGAAAATTTTTGCACATATATTACCACCCAGGGTTATTTTCCCTCTTGCCGTGTGGTCGGCAATTTCACTCGATACTTTTGTCAGTAATGGGAATAAATTAGCTTTCTCAATCTTTGTTAAGGATAACGCACTTCCCAACACCAAATTTTTCTCATTCAACCCCATTACTCTACACTCTTGAATATCCTTAATGTCGATTACAGCTTCAGTTATGCTTAAGTCAATTCTACCTAATGTAATCAGTTCTGTTCCCCCGGAAAAAACCATAGTTTTTTTTTCCTGCTGCTCGAGAGTTTCAAGTAATTGAACCGCTTCCTTTAGTGTAACTGGCTTATAATAATCAAAATCAAAGGAAAGCATTTTCTTCTCCCCCTTTTGTTCTCCAAATTAATTCTGGGGTTAAGGGTAAATGGTGTAATGAAACACCTGCAGCAGTTGATAAGGCATTACCTAGAGCACCTGGCATTCCAAGAAGCCCGTGTTCACCAACACCACGTGCGCCATATGGGGCATCAAGCTGTGGTGTTAAAACGAAATCCACTAGGTATTCAGGATTTTCACCATACCGAAGTGGGCGATATGTTCTAAGCTGTGGATTTAATACTCTCCCAAATTCATCAAAATAAAAGGTTTCCCTGCCGGCAAATGCTAAACCAATACTCATAGCCCCCATAACTTGACCTTTTGCAGCTTTTTCATTAAGGACCGTTCCAATATCAATAACCGAAACAGCCCTTAAAAGGCGATACGTATAATCAATTTTATCAAACTCCACTTCCACTCCATATGCCCCTACCGTCCATTCAGGTCCTGGCCGTCCTTCACCAGTTTCTGGATTCATTCGGGAAATACGCCTCAAAATATAATTTCCCCTCCCGATAATCTGCCCTCCAATCGAATTTCCATTTGGAAATTGGTACCCGTAAACAATATCTTTAAAATCTACCCCAATACTAGGGTTGTCTTTTAAAAACACTCTGCTATTAGCAACCTCTAAATCATTCTTTTCTGCTCTTAATACTGGTGAAGCCACTTCCTTAATTTGTTTAATAACATCTTCGGCAGCCTCCAATAACGCTTTACCAGCCATAAACGTTCCCCTGCTTGCGACTGTTTTCCAATGTTCAGGGGTCGTTTGGGTGTCTACCTCCATACGAACATGAATTTTATCGACATCCATTTTCAAGCGTTCTGCCAGTATTTGTGCAAGAACCGTTTTTGTTCCAGTACCAATTTCTATAACACCAGACATTAAATTAATACTTCCATCTCTATTGAAGGTTAAAATAACCCCAGAGGGAGCATTCGCTTCAATCGTTGAGGTTTTCCAGCTACAGCTGATTCCCTTTGCGCGTATAGTTCTATCACTTACTTCAACCACTTGGCCTTCTTCCCATTGAATTAATTCTTTTAATCTATCAATACATTTTGGCAGGTTCCCGACGCTACTCTTATTTAAGAGAACTTGTGTTGGCGTTGTATTTCCTGGTAATATTGCATTTTGCCGGCGAAGCTCTAATGGATCTATTTTTAGCTTTTCAGCTAATAAATTTAATGTACGTTCAATTGCAAAAGAAAGTTCAGAATGACTGAATCCTCGAAATGGTGCCGCATACGGATGATTTGTATACATGCAATAGGAATCGCACCAAACATTATCGATATGATAGGGACCTGTACAATCAGCTGCTGCTGCTCTCGTCATATCTGCAGCCTTATCAGAATAAGCACCACCATCCCATAAATACTGGATTTCAGCAGCCTTTAACATTCCATTTTGATCCGCTCCAAATTTAATCTTTGCATCCAGCCCAATATGGCAGGGTGATGTTAAGATATCTTCTTCCCTTGTATTTAAAATCTTAACGGGTTTCCCTCCTACAGCCTTTGAAGCTAAATAAGCAAGTAACTCAAGTTGTACAGATGCTTTACCGCCATACGCACCACCAACCAGTGGTGTAGTAACAATAATTTTACCAAGGTCCTCATGAAAATAGGCTGCAATTAATTGTTTTACCATAAATGGCGCTTGAGAGGAGGTCATGATATGAACGTTTCCATCAGGTGAAATTTCAGCAATTGAACATCTTGTTTCCATTGCAACATGATCGGACGGTGCAAATGAAAAGCTTGCTTCTACAGTGGTTTCACTTTCTTTCCACCCTTCTTCTATATTTCCCTTACGGATTTTTACATGTGATGCAATATTTGTTCCTGGTACGGGATTCATATCCTGTTCCTTAACGTAGTCTCCTAATTTGGGATGAACTAAGATTGTTCCAGGCTGAAAAGCCTCTGTCGGAGAATTTACAACTGGAAGTAACTCATATTGGATCGTAATTCGATCTGCGGCATTTTTTGCTTGACTAGGTGTATCTGCCACAACCATGGCTATAGCCTCACCATGATATCGGACTTTATCATATGCTAAAGGCGGACGGTCACGAAGGGATTCACCAGTAAGTGGAAGATGTGCACCAGTAAGAATGGCCCTTACTCCAGGCATATTCAAGGCATCCTTATATTCAATGCTGATTATTCGGGCATGACCATATGGGCTAATCACTAATTTAGCTGAAAGCATCGAAACAGAATGATAGTCATTTGTATAAAGCGCACGTCCATTCACTTTATCGAAGGCTTCCTTACGAATAACACTTTTTCCGATTACTTTCACATTGATCCCTCCAAGCCTTTAAGTATTATAGAATAATCTTCACAGGTATCAACATCAATAAAATACTTATGCTCATATTCTAGCTTTTTCCCTTGTTTCTTCCACTTTCCTCTAAGTAAAGAGCGGGCTCCCTTATCTCCCTCTAGGCTCTGTAGTTCAAAAAAAAGTGATTTTGCAAATAGGATAGGTGGTTTAATAACTCCTATATTTGTTGAAGCTACAAAGGCCACCTCAGAATTTCCCTTAAATTCTGTAATAAGTCTATTTATCCCATCACTTGTTACAAAGGGCTGGTCCGCAAGTAAAATGACAACTGCGTCTGCCCTACAATTCATAGCTACTTTTAGACCGGCTTTTATTGAAATGCTTTGACCTATGTTTTCATCTTTACACTTCAAATATCCCCAACCACCCTTAGTTGCAAATGGGAAAAGCCACTTAAGAAGATCTCCCTCTCTAGAAATTACAATGGTAAAGTCAAAATCTGAACGTAAAGCTTCCTGTAATGCTTTGCTTCCTAAAGAAAGGTTTCCAACTGGCAAGTCAAGCTTGCTTTTTCCCATCCTTGAACTTTTTCCCGCGGCAAGATATATACCTATTATTTTTGGTTTTTTCAAACGAGAACACATCCACTCTATTCAGGTATTGTTCAAAAATGTTTCGTTTTTTGTGAATTTATCTTATGCCATTCTTTAATTAATTCCGCAATGATACTTATCGCAATTTCCTCTGGTCCCTTTGCACCAATTGGTAGACCGATAGGTGAATGGATATCGTGTGGTAGTTGATTTTTTTCTATTAATCTTTTTATTCTTTCTTTTGATCCAAGTACTCCTATATAATGCATCTTTTCAAAAGGCAAATTTAAAAGAATATCTCTATCCTTTTGGAAATGATGTGTGGCAATGACAATAAAATCGTAAGGGGTAAAGGATATCTTGGTTATGATTTCCTTTGGAAATCCAATCAACAGCTGATGGGCATCAGGGAAATTTACCTTGTTACAATTGGTTTCACTCCAATCACAAATCGTTACAGAAAAACCTGTCCTTGAGGCTGTTGAACAAATAGGTCTTACATCTTGCCCCCCACCAAATATAATTAATCTTGGCTTTGGGTGGAAAACATGTTGATATATTTCCTTTTTAAGAACTATTCCACTTTCTACAAAACTAAACTTGGCATTGATTGGTTCCCTCCATTGTCCAAATGGTTCACCAATTTGTGGGATATATAAATATTCCTTTTGTTTTTTCCTTACTAAAACGGGAATATTTAAATGTAACAAATGCTTTAATTTCAATAAATGTGCTTCTAACAAATCATCAATAAGCTCCATTGAAATTTCAATCATTCCATTACATCCTGCACCCTGACCCCAGCCAAGATCTGATTCGTCACTAAGATCAAATTGAACAATCAAATTTTTTCCAGTTTCCATCACTTCTTTTGCTCTTAGTGCAAGATCTTCTTCCAAGCACCCTGCACTAATCATGCCAATTTGTTCCCCATTCTCCATGAAGAGCATAGACGAGCCCTCTTTTTTATAGGCTGAACCAACCACATGGATAATGGTGGCTAACACTTTTTTCCCTGGTAAATCTAGACTATCAAGAATTGGATAAATATCCTCCATTACAACACCTCCAATAAAGCAAAGGTTTCAAGTTTTTATATTTTGGGGTTCTAAAGTACACATGAGTAAGCTGTATATGTAAATGCAAAAGGGAAGAAATACTTTATATCACCTTAAACTATTTATATTCACTTATTATCTATTCCTAGAATTCATAATTTTTTTGTAATGGAAATACATATTCTTAAATGGAAATTCAATTCAGGGGGGATAGGATGAAACTGACCAAATTCAAAGACCCGCTGCCCATACCTCCTATTTTAAAGCCAAAGGTAAGGTCGAGTGAGTATAGTTATTATGAAGTACCCATGAAGGAAGCGAAGCAATCCTTGCACAGTGAACTACCTGATACAACCATTTGGGGTTTTGAAGGAATGTACCCTGGGCCGACAATAGAAGTGGAATCGTGGGAAAGGGTTTTTATTAAATGGAGAAATCAACTACCAACAAGACACTTTTTACCAATTGACCATACCGTTCATGGTGCTGAGATAGAGAAACCTGATGTTCGAACAGTTGTTCACCTGCATGGCGGAAGAACAGAGCCAGAGAGTGATGGATATCCAGATGCGTGGTTTACAAGAAATTTTGAGAAAACAGGGCCATTTTTCAAAAAAGAAATTTATGATTATCAAAATGGTGAAACCTCAAGATGCTTATGGTACCATGATCATGCAATTGGGCTTACACGGTTAAATATATATGCAGGATTAGCAGGTTTTTATATCATCCGAGATTCTCATGAAAGATCCTTAAATCTGCCAAAAAGTAAATTTGAAATACCCCTAATGCTGCAAGATCGTTCTTTTCACGATGATGGTTCATTAAAATATCCTAATGAACCGGATACTCCAATTCCAGGATTAAATCCTTCTATAATTCCTTCTTTTTTTGGTAAAACGATCGTGGTAAACGGAAAGGTTTGGCCCTATTTTGAGGTAGAGCCGAGAAAATACCGTTTTAGAATATTAAATGCAGCAAATGCCCGTTTCTTCCGATTAAAACTAGATTCAGGGCAATTGTTTTATCAAATTGGAACAGACAGTGGATTTCTTGAAAACCCCATTGGAATTAAAACCATTTTACTTGCTCCAGCTGAAAGGGTTGATGTCATTCTTGATTTTTCTAATCTTGAAGGAAAATCAATTATTCTAAATAATGATGCTCCAACTCATTTTCCAGGAGGTGAACCTGTAGATCCCACTACCACTGAAAATGTCATGCAATTCAAGGTTACAAAGCCACTTTCAAGTATTGATACAAGTGTTATTCCACCCTATTTGAATACAATTCCTCGGCTCAGTGAAAATAATGCCCAATTTTCTCGTTATCTAGAATTAAGTGAAGAAAAAGATCGTTATGGACGATCCCTTTTTCTTCTAGGAAAAAAAACTTGGGATGCTCCTATATCTGAAAATCCAACAGTTGGTAGCACGGAAGTTTGGAATTTAATTAATGCAAATAATGACGATCATCCTATTCATATACACTTTGTCCAATTTCAAATTTTGGATAGAAGACCCTTTGATAGTACACATTATAAAAATACCGAACAAATTAAGTACACAGGGCCTTCTGAACCACCTGAACCCTTTGAAAAAGGTTGGAAAGATACAGTTCGTTCTCCCCCACATTATGTAACAAGAATTATTATTCCGTTTACACCTTTTACAGGAACATATGTATGGCACTGCCACATGCTAGAACACGAAGATTATGAAATGATGCGCCCTTACAAAATAATAGCAAATCCTTATTTTTGAAATAGTTTCTTTATCAATTGTTCTGTCACAACATAAAGGTAAACTTGAAATTTATGGGTCTCTAATTCTTCAGGAATATTATTCATTAGCCTATTACCTGGTTGGGTCTTTCCAACTAGGTTATTTCTTGTTTGGAAATATTGACCTAAAATCTCCAATTGATTTGCCCAAAGATTTTGTAAATCTGAGTTCATTTGCCTAGTATTTTTCCAATCCTTAATTGTTTGTACAGTTGGGATAAAATAAGAACCAACTAGATCAAAGTCATGAATTTGTTCTTGATAATTCTGAAGATCATCTACATTCTTATATCCGATGGGATTATATCTTAAACTATCTGATACAAGCTTTAATAAAGCTTTCGTTTCTTCAATTTCCTTTAGAAGTTTGTTTAATTCGGACTGGATTAACGAGCTCTTTTCTTCTTCAATATCCCAACGCACCCAATCTGAAAGAGTTAAGAGCGTTTTCGAAACTTGAAATCTCAAATCATCAAAATGTTGAACTGCTTGTTTCATAAAATTTGGCGGATTTTATCATCATATGAATCAATACGGCTATGATAGCCCCTATTAAAATTTCTCTAAAACGATCAATAGGATAGCTTCCAGGCTTTTGTTCAAATATAAAAATGAGCAACACTGTTAATGCAGTATGGTGTAAGGCTGATTCTTCCCGTTTCAACCATTTAGAAATAATTCCCCCCGCAAAAATGAGGAGGCCAATTGTCCACCCATTCACCCTTAAAAAGGGTGCTGCAAATGTAGTAATTAATATCCCAATGACAGTGCCGGTTATTTTATGAAATGAAAATCGAATGGACTGATTTATTGTCGATTGCATGCAAAAAATAACTGAAATAGGGGCTAAATAAGGATGATGGGAACCCAATATTTTTGCTGCCTCCCAAGATAATGCTGAGGCGATTGCCATTTTCCAAATAAGCCAAGTTTTATTTTCAATTTGATTTAGAATTTTACCTTTCCCCAAATAAATCACATCTTTCACATTTTTGAGCATTTTAGTTTATCCAACTTAAATGATCAATATCCTTTGATACTTGAAATTTGTAAAGGATTAGATTGAATCGTAAAATAAATTCGATTAGATAGTCAAAATTTGTAGATAAAGGAGAATCTATGTATGAATACAATAAGTATTGACTTTAATAAAACAGCTTTAGTTTTAATTGATTTGCAAAAAGGAATTGTTGCAATGCCTGGTGGCAAAGAAGTGGTGGGCCGTGCTGTGAAATTGGTCGAGCTTTTTCGAAAAAACAATGGCTTTATAAGCTTTGTTCGAGTGAGCTTTTTAGATGGAAAGGATTCCTTAAAGCCTGAAACTGATCAGGAGTCTGCTCCATCAGGAACTAGACCGGAAGGCTGGGATGAGCTTGTGCCAGAGCTTGGAGTTACTGACCAAGATTATGTCGTAACAAAACGACAATGGGGTGCTTTCTTTGGAACTGATTTAGATGTACAGCTAAGAAGACGAGGCATTGATACTATTGTTTTATGTGGAATCGCAACAAATATTGGGGTAGAGAGTACTGCCCGTGAAGCATTTCAACATGGATACAATCAAATCTTTATTACTGATGCTATGACAACTTTTAGCCAAGAAGCCCACAATGCAAGTCTTCAATTTATTTTTCCAAGAATCGGGAAACTTAGAACAACCGAAGAATTTTTATCCCAATATAACGGATAAAAATAGAGCGTGGATAATGAATTTCCACGCTCTTTTCATTTCTCTTCATATTTTCATGGATTTTTTATGCTTTGGTCATATTTTATTCATTTTTACTCAGTATGATAAAGACAAGCTCTTTTGACGAGCTCACCTCACCCCCATTTAAAATACTTTTTTAGAATCCGGTCGATTCCGGATTTTTTTTGTTCTTAATTAAATATAGATATTCCAAGAAATATTGCAGTTCCCAACATTATGAATGCAGATATCTTATTTAGTATGATGAGAAATCGCCCTGAAGAATCAACATTCCCAACAAGTCTACCAACAATCGATAGGCTAAAAAACCAAGCCCATGAAACAAAAATACAGGCTACGGAGAATCCTAGCTTTTCTAGTCCCGAGTATTCTAGTGAGCTTGTCCCGATGACACCCATCGTGTCAAGAATGGCATGTGGATTTAGCAATGAAACAGACGAAGCAAAAATGATTTGTTTCCTTGCAGAAAAGCTTTCCTTTTCGGAAAATTCTCCACTTGGTTTACTTTTCCACGTCATATAACCCATATACAATAAAAATAAGACCCCAATTCCAAGTAAAACTATTTTTACCCATTTATTACCTAATACAACTGCTGATACACCTAATACAGCTAATGTAATGAGGAACGTATCACATAACGAAGCAGTTATAATGACAGGAAGAGATTTTATCCATTTTCCTTGGGCTGCACCTTGGTTGAAAACAAACACATTTTGTACCCCTAGAGGCAGAATTAATCCAAGTGATAAAAAGAATCCGTGAATTGCAGCAGTAAGCATTTAAATCTCCTATTTTTGTAGAATAATATTCACACTTTTTATTTAAAGAGGTATCTCCAGATAAATGTTATATTCTTCGTCTCATATATTTATCAGGCTCGTCAATTGCCTTAAATCCAAATTGTGAATATAATCCATGTGCATCTGCTGTTGCTAATAAAAGTTGGTTTACATTTTTAAGCTCAGAATCCTCCGTAATGGTTTTCATTAACCACTTTGATAATCCAATCCCCCTATATTCTGGAATAATAAATACATCCATTAAATAAGCAAACCGGACAAAATCCGTTACAAAGCGTGCAAAACCAACCTGCTTTGCATTTCCCTCCTCTGGATTCCCTTCAAACATCCCAAAACAAATAGAAGAATGATGTATTGCTTTCGACACTTCTTCACGTGAAATACCCTTTGCCCAATATGATTCATTACTTAAAAACTGATGTATTACTTGTTCATCTAGAAATCGCTTCTCAGTTGAAATGATAAAACCATCCTTTTGCCAAATCATCTTATTTCTTCCCCTTTTGATTTAAATTTTCTGGACCTGTCAATACTGTACTAGATAGGAGGAAATTAATCTTGAATGGAATCTATTATATTAATGAAAATATCGCATTAGATGGTAAACCGAAAGAAAAAAGCATTCAAATTCAAAAAAATACCGTATTACAATATTTAGAGGAAAAGCAAATAGAAATAGTAAAGCTAAATCCAATTCAACTATATGAGTATTATACAATTCCGCATGCTCTTTTGTATGACCTAAAAAAATATGGCACCCTAATAGATTGTTTATTTCTATATTCAAGTGAAACCATGGAACCTTTTATTAACATCTACCCTGCCAGATGGCTCTTGATTAAAAGTTTTTTTAACCAGGTAGTTACGATTAAAAATAAGGATTTACTTTGATATTCTTCTTGAGACAATGAACAATGTAATGAATCCTATTAATAATAGATAACCACCGTATAGCATAAAAGATAGAAGCTTATTAGAGGAAAAAGATGCACCTGCATAGGAAATAAGAGCGATATTTGGTATTTTACCAATTGCAGATGCAAGGAAAAAGCTTATCCAACTCACCTTACTAAGACCGCAAAAAATATTTACTACTGGGGCAGGTATGACAGGAATAAGACGACTCAATAATATAGTAAGAAAAGAATTTTTATTTAGAAAATCTTCAAATTCTTTTAATTTGGGGTATTTCATTAACTTTATTTGCGCCCAGTCTCTGAATCCATAACGGCATAGGAAAAAGTATAGAATCGTTCCTATCATTGCACCAGAGAGCGAGATAAATAATCCATCAATTGCACCAAACACTGCCCCAATACTACCTGCTAAAAGTGGAAAGGGTATAACTGGAAAGAAAACACAGATTGCAACAAATACCATTCCTATTAAAATGGCAATCGTCCCACCCTCTTTTATTAAATAGAGCAACTCGTTCTTTTCAGAATATCCAATTAAAATGATAATCACTAAAATAATTATACTAACGAACCTTTTAAGCATATTTACCCTCATTTACACATTCATTTTCTATATTATAAAACAAAGTTACTTTAAAATGAAAAAGGCCTTTTATTTTTTAAATAAAAGGTCCTTAAGAAAAATGATTAAAATATAGATCTAGCTCCTAAATATTTTGTTCTCCAATATAAAGAGGTCATATCATCCATAACGACTCCGTGTGAGCTTGCATGGATAAATTGATTTCCCCCAAGAAAAATCCCCACATGTGAAGGACCTTTCTTGTAAGTTTCAAAGAATATTAAATCTCCCGGATTAGGAAATCCTACTGATTTAAGTTCACTCCATTGGGCAGCAGCAGTCCTTGGTAATGACACTCCAATTTTGCTAAATACATAACTTACATATCCACTGCAATCAAATCCAGATGGTGATTCTCCACCCCAAACATATGGGGTGCCCATGTATTTTTTTGCAATTGAAATAACCTCTTGAATTTTAGAAATGGGTGCGTCAACCTCTACTGCATTAATTTTATTTACAGGTGCAGCAACCGGAGTAACAATAACTGAAGTCGGTCTTCCATTTACACTTAGTTTTTGGCCTATTTTAATAATATCTGAATGTAAATGATTTAATGATTTTAACGTTGAAACGGTAGTGCTAAATTTCTTTGCAATCCCAGATAATGTATCATGCAGCTTTACAGTATATGTTTGGCTTAGTGTATGAGTACTCATATTCCTGCTTTTTGTAACTACTTGTGCTTTAGGGGCAACCATTACTAGTTTTTGATTCACTTTAATGACATTACTTGTTAGGTGATTCCACTGTTTTAATTGTTTGACTGAAAGATGATTTACTTTTGCAATTTTTGAAAGACAGTCCCCTGAACGAACCGTGTATGTAGTTCCATGTGCACTTGCTGACCCACCAAACGCTGTAAGTAGTATTCCTGCAGTTGCGGCAATTGTCATTAGTTGTTTTTTCATGTTAACCTCCGCCATTCTCGTTGATAACTTAATCATAAAGGAGGTTAAAACATTATTAATATCGATAAAATATGGCTTGTGAGGAAATACTTGCATACATAGGAAATGATAGTACTTTATGTAACAAACATTAGAAATTGAACCAAGTCATAGAATATAGACTAACAAGGGATTTTTCAGATAATTTCCATATGGATTGTAATCTTGCTGTAATATAAATTTAATACTTTAACCGCCGATGCTAGTTATTACTATTTACCTAGTATTAAAGCCTCTCGAATGTAGAAATATTGTAACAAACCATCCATGCATAACTGAGAGACAAATTTATAATGAACCTATAGAAACATCATTGAAATAGTGAATTCAACAGAAACATTAAAAAAATCTTATAAAGTTTGGTGATGATGATGAATATGCATGGAAACGGACATCCGCAAGGTGGCGGACACCCTCATGGAATGGGGCATCCACACAGTCAAGGAATGGCTATTGACTATGATCAAAACCCTTTTATTGTTATTTGGGAGGTTACAAGAGCTTGTCAGCTCAAGTGTGTGCACTGTCGTGCAGATGCCCAGTTAAATAAGGATCCGCGTGAATTAACACACGAAGAAGGGATCAAACTTCTTGATGAAATTTATGAAATGAACAATCCAATGCTTGTATTTACAGGCGGGGATTGCATGATGAGAGAGGATCTTTTCGAATTAGCTGATTATGCAGTTAAAAAGGGAATGCGTGTTTCAATGGTTCCAAGTGCAACATCCAATGTAACAAAAGAAAAAATGCAGCAGGCCAAAGATGTTGGCCTATCACGTTGGGGTTTTAGCCTTGATGGTCCAACACCAAAAATACACGACCATTTCCGCGGAACACCAGGTTCTTTCGATTTAACTATTGAAAAAATTAAGTATTTAAATGAACTCGATATGCCGCTGCAAATCAATACTGTTATTTCCCGTTATAATTATGACCATCTTGAAGAAATGGCTAAGTTAGTCGGAGAATTAAAAGCGGTTATGTGGTATATCTTCTTATTGGTTCCAACTGGAAGAGGCCAAATGGATGACTGTATTAGCCCAGTCGAACATGAGAAGGTTTTCCATTGGCTCTATGAGTTAAGTAAAACTGCTCCATATGATATAAAGACTACCGCTGCACAACATTATCGTCGTGTGGTTCTTCAGCAAAAAATGCGCGAGAAAAAAATTGAAAATGGTGAGATCCATTACGAAGACTCTATTACAACTGATTTTGCTTCCATGCATGACGGTTTAAAGCGCGCGCCAAAAGGTGTCAATGATGGAAATGGATTCATTTTTGTTTCCCACATTGGAGAAGTGCTGCCAAGCGGCTTGCTTCCTATTGTGGTAGGAAATGTTCGTGAGAAGCCTCTTGCTGAAATTTATCGAGAATCCCCTGTTTTAAAGGACTTACGCAGACCTGATAACTATAAGGGAAAATGCGGTGTTTGCGAATTCAACAAAGTTTGTGGAGGATCTCGTTCCAGAACCTATTCTGTCACAGGAGACTATATGGAAAGTGAGCCGTTCTGTGTTTACATTCCACAGGCATTAAGAAATAAGGAAGGCTCACCAACGGTATAAATCAAAAAAGGCATTCCGCTTTTAAGGAATGTCTTTTATCTTCTTGAAATATAGACCTTATTTTGCTGGTCAATTTGGGCAACTGATACATTTTCTATTTTTGCAATATTGTGCTGTTGAAGAATTTCTCTCACCCATTTTTCGTCCTTCCCCATTGTGGAAAGACAATCTGGAAGTATATTCCCATCCATTATAAAGGTTTTTGGAAGTCCTCTTGAAATAGAAGATATTTGAAAGTCACTAGCTGTTGGAGTCTGATTTGCTGCCTTCTTTAATGCAGAAATCGTTCCATCTGTTTCAAAGATAGCAAATTCAACCTCATCTAAATAAAAGATATCTTTTTTCCTGAGCAGGAGCAATAAATCGTTTACTGTCAACCTTCCTTTTCTCATCCCCTCTTCAAAAATTTCTCCTTCTCTTATAAGGACCGCTGGCTCATCATTAAGTATTTTTCTTCCCTTTAAGGATTTAAGTGAAGTGATGTCCAATACAAAGGTAATGGCTGCAAAAAGCACAAGTGAAATAATTCCCATCCAAACTGGTATGTCCGGTGTAAAGATGGCTGATCCCACCATTGACCCAAGAGAAACCCCTGCCACAAAGTCAAAGAAGGTCATTTGTGAAATTAATTTTTTCCCTAACAGTCTTGCAATAATATAAATAACAATAAAAATCACAATGGTGTTAATTATCATTTGTTGAAAACTCAAGAAATATCACTCCATTTCATTTATTCAATTAGTCCAGTGTCTTCAATATGAACATCTGTATGCACTTCAAATGTCAGATTAGGATAGATGTGCTGCCACGTTTTCCAATCATTATTTTGAAAATGTCTCGCACGATAGTAGAGCCCAAATCCAATCGGGTCAAGGTTTGCTTTTTGTAGTTTCAAGAGTAAATTTTTTACTTGTTTATCTATATCCTTCTCAGCTAATTTTTCGTAAGCAGGTAATTCCGAATTTTTAGGAGAAAACATTGCTTCTTCTAGTCTTCCTTTTATTTTTATCTTAGTCTTAATAATGGAATGGTTAGGATTAGAAGTATCCATTTTATAACTTGATTTTATTTTTTGAGTATCAATTATGAAATAAAGCTTTCTACTCTTAACTTTTATTGCTGACTTTTGCTCGCTATTAAAAATATAGTAAAGAAGTTTAGTTTGTTCCGGTGTCAACACCATTTTCAATCTTTTTTTATTGAAAAGCCCTGCTGTATTGATAACCAATAAACCTTTTTTCACTTCAATAATAGGCATAAATGGGTCGAGCCCTTTTTCAATCAATCTCTTCTTAAAATCAAATAAATATTCACCAAAAATGTAAGGTGTCTCTGTTCCTTCTTTTCCAAGCGCTAGGAACATTGAATTAGATGGTATTTGCTCAAATTTTGGTTTTGTTTTTAATACCTCTAGTGCGGTAGGTCTCCCTATTACAGTCCATAAGATTTTTTGTATATCCCTCCGCCTTGAAAACCAATAGATTAGATGGGGTTCCATTTTTTTTTGAACTATTTTCTCATTAAAAACAACAACCTTCGCATGGCTAAAATCTACCTCTTTATCCACTTTTGTTTTAATGATTCGCACAGCTTCCGCCATAGTATCGGCCTCTTCAGAAACGATAATAAAGTCATTTGGTTTTTTCTCTACAGAAGGAATAGCAAATTTAAGGCTAATTAAATATTTTTTGGTATGGCTCTTGGCTGCATCGATACCTATTGCCACAACAAAAAATCGTTTATCGATATCCTTATACCCGCCACAGCCGCTTAACGAGGAAATTACTACCATTCCTACTATAAGATACATCACCCAATTTCGCTTAAGTTTCATTTTTTTTCCTCCTTGCAAGAAAGAAAACAAAAGTAACTACACAGATTTCAAAGATAAACCGCAGTATTAACCAATAGGTAGAAAGGAACATAGTTTGCACTGCAGTAATTTTCATTTCAGAAATGATAGTAGCGCAACTAAATATAATTAAGATCAATAAGGCCTTTTTCTTTGTAAACTTTTTCGATGATGCCCCTTTTAGAAATTCAAAGGCAACATGCCAGTGGATAGCCGCACTAACCACGGTAATTCCTATATAAAGCATTAAAAACAAAAATATTACTCTTTCAATTGGACCATATGGAATTCTTAAACAATCTGCGGTTGTTGTCCATGGATATAGATATTCCTGTGCCCCGTCTGCACCATGGAATCCTATTGGAATAAAGAATGTTGTAAACATGTTAAAAATGGATAGAAAACCTATAACAATAAAATTGATTCCTTTTATTTTTTGTCTAAACAAACGATTCATAATTAAAACATTCATATAACCAGAAAAGGTATAGGTTGCAGCCGATAGTGCTTTAAAACTTGGCCAGGAAAATAAATGTGTTCCAACCTCGAACACCGAGTTCCATGAGAAATATTCGTTGGTAAGAGCCTTAAAAACAATAAAAAAGACAAAAGGAACATTGAGAACCAAAATAATTTCAACAATATACATGACTTTTTCAGTGGGTAACTGAATAATAAAACAGGTAGCTATCGCAAAAAGCACTGCTAAAGAAACCTTTGACATTTCCGGATTAATAAAACGATTAATAATGTCAGTAAAACCAATTAGGGTAAGAAACCCCGCAAAATACCAAAAACCTGAAAATATGAAAAGAATAATATTTTTGATTTTTCGGTTGAGCAATTGATCCAATATTTCGGGTAAACCTTGTTCAGGAAAAGCAGAGATTGATTTACAAAATACAATACAAAGAAATAAACCAATAGGAATAGCAATCAATATAGCTGAAACTGCCCCATCATATTTGTAATCAATGAGAATTTTTGGAACGTAAACCACTATATTGGTTAACATGTTGACCAAAAGCAAATAGAGTAAATAGCGATTCAAGGTCCTCCCTCCCACTTATATTAATTTTGTGCTGGTTTTTTCTCTGATATGGTTAAAAATGGCTTCCCAAAACTTTCGAGACTTACCAGGTAAGAAACTAACAGTAAAAATCCTATTACAACACCCACAAGTCCGTAAAAGATAGAAAGGACAAGCAATAAGTATTTTACAACCCTAATCGCCGCTCCAAAATTATTCACTGGCACAACAAAGTTTGAAATGGCTACAGCCGAAACAATAATAATCATTATGTTACTGACTAACCCAGCTTCTGTTGCTGCCTGCCCTAAAATGAGACCTCCAACAGTTGTAGCTGTTGGACCAATAGCTTTTGGGAGCCGTATACTTGCTTCAGTCAATAATTCCATCATGATAAGCATAAAAAAAACTTCAATAAATGCAGGATATGGAACGGTTGAACGGCTTCCAGCAATGGATAATGCTAATTGAACCCTAAAAACTTCTGGATTATAAGCAGTCAATGCAACATATATGGAAGGAAGTACAATACTAATGAATAAGCCAATGTACCTTAGAGTAATAAAAAAGCAACCCACCCAATATGTTTGATAAATATCTGCCATGGAAGACATGAAATCTTTCATTACGGTTGGTAAAATAACAGCAAACGGAGACCCGTTAACAAGCAAAACAACCTTCCCCGCTGCTAAGTTGATTGCTACCCTGTCCGCTCTTTCAGTAATCAGCATCAACGGAAACAAGGCACGTTGACTTTTCTTTATTAAATCTAATAATTGTTCTCCCGATTGAAACATTTCTATATCAATGGTTTCTAAAAATTCTCTGACCTTCTTTAACACTTCTTGATTAACAGTTTTATTATCATATAACGTAATAACCTTTGTTTTTGAGACTTTGCCAATGCTAGATGATTCCATATTAAGAGAGGCTTGTGGGTATCGCTGTCTGACTAAACCGAGGTTTGTCCCAATACTCTCACTAAAGCCTGACTGTGGCCCTTGTATGGTTGTTTCCACAGTAGTATCCAATACAGAGCTTTGCCGATCCATTTTTAAATCAAATAAAAAAATTTTTGCTTGAAAGAAAACAATAACCTCTCCTACCAGCAGTTGATTAAGTGTTTTTTCTTCATTTTCAAAAGGTTTCACCTTTGGGTGCGATTTTAAGTAATCAAGAAAAAGAGTGGGACTTTCAATTTCATAAAAAGGTTTAATGATATAATTTTGGATTTGAGCTTCATCGCTTAGCGTTTTTATATAGAAAACCTTGATGGATTCAACCTTCGTAAACAATTCCTTAAAAACAACATCTTCTGTTTGTTGTATTTTCTCAAGTAAATCCTCTTGTGTTGTTTTAATATTACTTCGCAACATATTAACTCCTCACTGCATTTTTCTTCCTATTTATACCTTTCCTTGAAAAATTCATTTTTATTCCTTAAAAACTGTGTTTAAATTTGATTAGAAATCCGAATTTATGATATTTTTAATGAGAATTGAAACAGACAGGAGTAAATGAACATTATGATTCGAACAGTGGCTGTTAGCAGGAATTACGAACTTAAAGTGAATATTCAAGTACCTGAATTAGTCAAAGGGGACTATTTATGGTTCTGGATAGACTTTTTTCAGCCGAATGAAAAGGAAATTGATTTATTGAGGAATCCCCTCGGCTTTCATCCATTAGCCATTGAGGATTGTATTTTTACTTTACAAAGACCCAAATTGGATTTTTTTGAGGGCTATACTTTTTTTGTAACCCAAGCAGTTAACCAAAAAACCATTAAAAGAGAAGAAGTTGACCTTTTCCTGAGTGAAAAATATGTGGTTACCTTTCACCATAACCCTTCAGTGGAAATTGACGAGGTATTCAAAAGATTGCATCAATCTTCTGAATTAAAAACGTGGGACACCACACATGTACTTTATTATATTCTTAATAAAATGGTAAATAATTATTTCCCTCCTGTATATCAAATTGAAGATACCTTAACAGAGATCGATGAGAATTCAAAAGGTAGATCCATGGAGGCACTTTTGAGCGATTTATTCAACACGAGGCATGATTTACTTTCATTAAGACACACTGTGTCCCCAATGAGAGATCTTGTTTACAGAATTATTAATTCACAACGTCTTCAAGGAATCCAACGCAAAATTGAATACTTTTCTGATATCCATGACCATTTGCTAAAATTAACCGAAATGATTGAAGCGAATAGAGAATTAACTACAGATATCCGCGATAGCTATATTTCTTTAAATTCAAACGAATCAAATCATGTCATGAAGGTCTTAACAGTCATCACTACTATCTTCATGCCTTTAACCTTTATCGTTGGGGTTTATGGAATGAATTTCCGTTATATGCCTGAATTATCTTGGAAATATGGATATTTTGGAGCCTTATTCCTCATGTTTGCAATTGCTGTAGGAATGTCATGGTGGTTCTTGAAAAAGGGATGGTTTAAATAAATTGTTTCCAGTATTGAGAATGAAGTGACTAAACCATATTTCATGAACATGTATCATTTAGCATAATCTAAATAACAAGACTAGCTTAAATTCAAGCTAGTCTTGTTATTTACCAATTTTTGTATGAAACGGTGCCACCTGTTAAATCAATCGTGTTCCGTTCTCCCTTATAATAAGTTTTACCATCTTTTTTTATTATTAACTTTTCGTAAGTGAAAACCTCTTGGCCATTTGGCATTTGTACAACAACTTTCTTTCCTAAATCTGCTTCAGGAACCTCAATACGAATAGATTTTTGCCAATATTGTTGAAAATATAAGATTCCAGCTGCTAGGATGATGCAAGATAGGATAAAAAAGAATGGACCCTTCCAAGTAAATACTTTTTGATTGGTTCGGTATAATTCTAATCTTGTCAATTTTTTCCCCTCAATTTCTAATTCTTCATTAGATATTAACATCACAAGTCGTGCCCACTTCCGTCCTATTTTATACATTTACTATTTTAATTTAATCCGAACTATCCTTTTAAAATATGCTGAGCCTCTTTTAAAGTTGACTATATTTTTAAAATAAAATGTATAATATAGTAGAAAAATATGTTTAAGGAAGGGGTCTATTTATGGTTTATCCAAATGTAGAGGATACAATGAAATTACTTTCAGATTTAGTTTCGATACCTAGTCCATCTGGAAATACAAATAACGTCATTACTTTTGTTGAAAAATTCTTTAAGAATCTGCAAATTGAAACGAAAAGAAATCGTAAAGGTGGACTAATCGCCACTATCAATGGAAAAGATTCAACTAAACATCGGATGCTGACTGCCCATGTTGACACATTAGGGGCAATGGTGAAGGAAATTAAAGCAAATGGACGGCTACGAATTGATTTAATTGGTGGATTTAAATTTAACTCGATTGAAGGAGAATATTGCGAAATTCAAACAAGCAGCGGAAAGATTTTTACTGGAACCATCTTGATGCATCAAACCTCTGTTCATGTTTATAAGGATGCGGGGAAAGCTGAAAGAAATCAGGAAAATATAGAAGTGCGAATAGATGAAAAGGTACATAATGCGGATGAAATTCGAGCACTGGGGATTGAAGTCGGAGATTTTATTTCCTTTGACCCACGCGTTCAAATTACACCAAGCGGTTTTATAAAATCACGACATTTAGATGACAAAGCTAGCGTAGCCATTCTTCTTCAGTTAATAAAACAAATTAAAACAGAACAAATCGTATTGCCGTATACGACTCACTACTTGATTTCCAATAACGAAGAAATCGGATATGGAGGAAATTCTAATATTACTCCGGAAACAGTTGAATATCTTGCTGTTGATATGGGGGCAATTGGTGATGGACAATCTACAGATGAATACACTGTTTCAATTTGCGTGAAGGATGCTAGCGGTCCATACAATATTGAACTAAGAAAAAATTTAGTGGACTTAGCAAAGAAACATCAAATACAGTATAAACTTGACATTTATCCGTACTATGGATCTGATGCATCTGCAGCTATACGTTCAGGACATGATATTGTACACGGCCTAATAGGTCCGGGTATAGATTCATCACATGCGTTTGAGCGAACACATCAAACATCAATTGAGGAAACAACAAAGCTTTTATATCATTACCTACAATCCAGTTTGGTGAAATAAACACTATATAGTTAGAAAAAACACATAATAATAGAAGAAAGCCGGAATATTTACCGGCTTTCTTCTGATTGTTATCGTTTCCTAAACCATTTCGTTTTTACCCATATAAGTAGTAGACCGGAGGATAGCCAAAAAATACATAAGAACACGATCCATCCGAAGAAAGGAAAATTAAATATAGAAACTAAAACAAATGAGCCGGTAAGTGATATTACCCATTTAGCCGGATTTAGATTTGAAAGCAATTTTTCTCCTACCATTCTGCTTAAAAGGGATAATCCAATTAAGAAAAAGATAATCGGAGGAATGGACAAAATGATAGCGATTGGAATTCCAATAACAGTAAAAATCAATAATAAGATAATACCAACCAAAATAAGGCTTGCAATTGCACCTGTTAGGATTAGTCTTCCTGACTCTTTTTTTATACGGTCCCCACTATATTCTCCTTTGTCTCCCAAAAAGAGTCCTATAAGAACGCTCAATAGAACGAGAAGTATACTTAAGACAAAATGTATCAACCAATTTCCTAACAAAAGTGCAGCAGCGATGAGTAAATGATTTAAGGTTTCATCCTTAAATTTAAAGGCTAAAATATTTTCCTTTACATAGGAGCCTTGTTCTTGAACAACGTTTCCATTAATAACTAGTACAATGCCATTAATCCTAGCTGTTTTAGATATTTTCATATTCCCATTAATCACAATGGCTGAAATATCTACCTTCCCTTTAATGTCGATGTTATGACCTAAAATAATAACATTATCAACTCTTTCATTAGATGGCAAAACAGTTTTATCTTTATATAAGAAATTTTTATCCATTGCAAACGTTGGTTTAACAATGGAGGCTCCTATGAGGAATATTAGAAAAAAGCTAAGTATCAGTCTTCGATTAAACATTATGAAATGTCCCCCGCTTCAACTGTTTTTGCCAATGTATTGACCAAATAGCGGAGAATAAAAATAGCTAATACAATCAAAATAAAGATGACAGCTGAAATGGCCTCAACCATATATGGGATGGCAGAGAGTATTGATGTAATTGCATACATTAAGCCACCTGCAATACTGAAAAGTGTATTAAAAATATGAAGCCCGATAGATAAAAAAGGACCAGTAGCACCCATTCCCACTAAAGCGAATGATAAAACAACAAAAATAGCAGCATGATTTATGAAGCTTGAAGATTTCTGGGAAATAGATTGCTGAATTTTTGCCATTACATGATCTTCCATTGAAACGGGTATGTCCACCATTAGATATTCTTTCAAAATTTGCTCTTTTAATAACGTTAAATTCACGAATTCATTATGGCAGTCTAAACAAATTCCCAAATGCCTCTCAATAATTGCTTTTTCATCCTCATCTGTTTCATCATCTATATATGAAGATAATAATTCTCCACTAATATGTTCAGACATTTTTCTCACCCTTTCTCTAATTCTTTTCGCAAATTTTCTCGTGCAGTATTTATTCGAGATTTTACGGTGCCTAGTGGGATTTGCAGTAGCTCACTTATTTCTGAATAAGAATATCCTTGGATTTCCCGTAAAATTAAAACATTTTTTTGTTCCAATGGTATTTTTTCCATTGCTTCCTTAATAGTCATTTTTGCAATTGATTGTTCTATAGGCGACGACGCATTTGGCATCCTAACATTTTCAATTAATTCCTCTGATTCTGCTAATTTCTTTTTATTTAATTTTTTATTTTTATCGTAGCATAGGTTCGTTACAACCCTTGTCAGCCAAGAAACAAAGGCAAATTCATTTTCAAGCTTTGGCAATGAATAGTAGGCTTTAACAAATGCTTCCTGCGTAACATCCTCCGCTTCCATTCGATCATTTAATAGAGAAAAGGCATGACGGAATACAGTTCCTTTATAGGCTGTTACTAATTGGCGGAAGGCATTTTGGTCACCTTTTTTAGCCTCGATAATTATTTGATGTAAATCATTTACCACATTTTCTCAGCCCCTACCTTACATTCCGCAGCTTTAAAAGTTGTTTACATAGTAAATAGACTGCTGTATATTTAATAAAGTTCAATCATCTTTTTCTTTTTTTCGTTGATTGAATTTAAACATCTACTCAAATTTTTAACATTCATTTCTTAAATAGCATAACCTAATTCTTAAATCAGGATTATTATTTTTTAATTTGTTTCTCATCTATTTTTAATGCAAGTTCCTATTTTCAGCATTATGATTATTAGGCAAAATTATTTATGAGGTTAAATTTTTTTAAAATAAATTATAGGAGGATAGTGAAGACATGATCAATAAATGTAAAGCTTTCCTATCTAATTATAAAGTGAAATGGTTTGGCCGATTCATTTATTATTTATTGATTCTTTTGTTACTATTTTTCATGTATGGTTTTAATGATGCAAGCGCTGGCTCCTATATTTATAACGATTTTTAATCGTGAGGTGACTTTTGTTGAAATTATTGAAAATAATTAAAGATTTTTCTTATACACACTCTGAAAATACTGCTTTTATTTCACCTGAAAAAGAAATCACATATAAACAGCTTTGGTCAGAATCAGAAAAGGTTGCATCATTTCTGATTAATGAACCCCTACCAAATGGCTCGCCTGTTATTGTCTATGGTCATATGGAGCCTGAGATGATTATTTCTTTTCTGGGTAGTGTAAAATCAGGGCATCCATATATCCCGATTGATACTTCTATTCCAATTGAGCGAATTGAAAAAATTATTGAAAGCTCTAGTTCCAAACTATTTATCAATGTTTCAAAACAGAGTTTTTCATTGGAAAATTCATTCGTAAAGATCATAAATTTTGATGAGATAGTAGACAATTTATCTGAAAACACAGAGGTTTCCACAGAAAACTGGGTAAAGGAAGACGATAATTTTTATATTATTTACACTTCAGGAAGTACTGGAAATCCGAAAGGAGTACAGATTTCAGCAAATAACCTCCAAAGTTTTGTTGATTGGATGGTAAAAGACTTCCCAATAAATGGAAATCTTCAATTTCTAAATCAAGCTCCATTTTCATTCGATCTTTCAGTAATGGACCTTTACCCTGCCCTTGCAAGCGGTGGACATATTTTTGCTATAACGAAAGATATGATTGCAAAACCAAAATATTTATTTGAAGCTTTTAAAAAGTCAAATATTCAAATTTGGACTTCAACACCATCTTTTGTGCAAATGTGTTTAATGGATCCTTCATTTACTGAAGAGCTTTTGCCGGAATTAACAGTTTTCTTATTCTGTGGAGAAATTCTTCCGGTATCCATTTCACAACAATTATTAAAAAGATTTCCTAAAGCAAAAGTTTTTAACACGTATGGACCTACAGAGGCAACAGTAGCAGTGACTTACGTAGAAATAAATACAGAGGTTTTACAGCAATATGAAAGCCTTCCAGTCGGTAAATCAAAAGAGGATACAAGAATTTTGTTAGTGGATGAGAATTGGAATGAGGTTTCTGAGGGTGAAAAAGGAGAAATTATCATTGTTGGTCCTAGTGTAAGTAAAGGGTATTTAGGCCAAAAGGACCTAACTGATAAGGCATTCACTTCTTTTGAAGGCCAAATGGCATATAAAACAGGTGATGCAGGATATAAAGAAAATGATCAGCTTTTCTATAAGGGACGAATGGATTTTCAAATTAAATTACATGGCTACCGAATGGAATTGGAAGAAATTGAACACCATATTGCACAGTCGCAATATGTTAAAATGGCAGTGGTTGTCCCTATCTATCAAAATGACAAAATTGAATATTTAACCGCAGCCATAATACCATCAGAACATGTTTTTGAAAAAGAATACCAACTGACAGGTGCGATAAAGAAGGAACTATCAGAGGTTCTTCCAGCCTATATGATTCCAAGAAAATTTTCTTATTATGATGATCTTCCAATGACACCAAATGGAAAAATTGATCGTAAACAGATTAAAGAAAAGGTGCTTGTATGACACCATATGGTTCTTTCTCATTTTTTATTATCATTGCTTTTTTATTAGCACCAGCTGTCATTCTTGGTTTAAAAGGAAAAAAGTTTCATTCATATAACATATTTGCAACAGTAATTGCACTGGCTATAATTTTTTCATCAAGTTTTTCAGAATCTGTTGCATTAATAGCTTTTACAATTTGGCAGGTTTTGCTTATTAAAGCTTATATTGCATACCGAAAGAAAGCAAATAGTGGTACAGTTTTTTGTCTAGCTGTTATCTTCTCTATCCTGCCATTAACCATATCTAAACTGTTGCCTTACTTTAATCAAAGTAACTGGGTTGGCTTTCTAGGGATTTCATATCTCACCTTTAAAGGCACTCAATTAATTATGGAAACAAGGGATGGACTTATTAAAAAGGATATTTCTATTATCCGTCTACTTTATTTCATTCTTTTCTTTCCAACTATCTCTTCTGGTCCAATTGACCGGTTCCGACGTTTTGATAAGTATATGGAAGCTGAAATAACTCAGGAGCAGTACAAACTCCTTTTATATGATGGAATAAATAAAATTTTCCGCGGCTTCTTATACAAGTTTATTATTGGCTACTCTATTAATCACTACTTTATTGCAAATTTAGGATTTATATCCCAAAGTAGTTTCCAAGATCATCTGCTTTATATGTATGGGTATAGCATGTATCTATTTTTTGATTTTGCAGGGTATAGCAATTTTGCAATTGGAGTTAGCTATATAATGGGTGTGAAATCTCCTGAAAACTTTAACAGTCCTTTTATCAGTCGTAACATTAAAGACTTCTGGAATCGTTGGCATATGAGTCTATCATTCTGGTTCCGGGATTATGTTTATATGCGATTTATTTTCTGGATAACGAAAAAAAAATGGATAAAAAATAGAAATAGTATTTCAAACCTAGGCTATATTCTGTTATTTTTATTAATGGGAGTATGGCATGGATTGGAAATACAGTATATAGCATATGGTATTTACCATGCTCTATTAATGGTGCTGTATAATTCTTTCGAACGATTTAATAAAAAACATAAGTGGTGGCCGCAAAACAAATTTACTCATGTAATAGCCATTATCATCACCTTCCACTTTGTTTGTTTTGGATTTTATATTTTTGCAGGACAATTAATTAAATAAGGAGCTTGATCCTCATGGAATTTAAAAATGAAGTTATTGAACTTTTAGCAGAAATTTGCCAGGATGATGTTGTAAAGGAAGACCCAAATATTGATTTATTTAGTACTACCCTCTTGGATTCATTTGGAACAGTGGAGCTACTTGTTCAGGTTGAAGAACGATTTGGTATTACAGTACCTATTACTGAATTTGACCGTGATACTTGGAATACTCCGAATAATATTGCAAAACAGTTGGCTGATTTTAAATGAAAAAAGCTCTATTTGCACCATTAATTCTTGCGTTTCTTGTTTTATTTATTCTTATCATCATTCCGAATAAATGGATCGAAAACTTTATTCCAAAAAGTCGAATTAATGAAGCAGCAACAGAGCTGAACACTTTCATGTTTCAGGGAAAATATGTACAGACAAAAATGCTTGAAAGTGATAAATATCTTCCTATGTATGGTTCTTCCGAGCTGTCTAGGCTAGACCAGTTCCACCCATCAAATTATTTTAAAGAAAATTATGATGGCTTTACGCCCTTTCTTATAGGACGCGGTGGTACAGAATCACTAATCCATTTTCTAAATTTTGCTGAGCATGCCAATCAGCTCAAAAACAAAAAGCTTGTCTTTGTCTTATCACCTCAATGGTTCCAGCCACACGGTGCTGATGAATCACACTTTGTGCCAAATTACTCTACTTTGCAAGGTTATGATTTGGCATTTAATAAAAAAATAGACCCAAAATTAAAAAGACTTGCAATTAAGCGGCTTTTAAAATATACACCTGTAAAGAAAGACTTTATGCTCTCCTCTTTGTATAAGGCTGATCTATCAAAAAATCAATGGACGCAAACTAAAGCAACTCTAGTTCGCCCATTTGCTTTAGCCTACAGAAGCATGTTAGAGAAAAAGGATCTTTATTATACACTTGCTGGTGCCACACCACGCACTCGTGTCATTAGTCGTGCTGTGAAGCATAAAACATGGACACAGCTTGATAAGGAAGCTATCCAGGTTGCAAGAAAACAGGCAACAAACAATCAATTTGATGTTATTAATTCCCAATATAATAAAATTGCTAAACGGGTTCCTTCTTTAAAAGGCTATAAGCGAGGAGCAAGCTATGGTAAATCACTTGAATATCATGATTTTCAACTTGTACTAGATCTTCTCAAAGAATCTGGTGCAAAGCCATTATTTATTTCTGTTCCGGTTAATGGCAAATGGTATGATTATACTGGATTTCCTAAAAAAGGACGTACTTCCTACTATACTCGAATCAAAAAGCAGATTGAGGCTGAAGGCTTTCAGATAGCTGACTTTTCCGGGCACGAATATGATCCTTATTTCATGAAGGATACGATTCACATTGGCTGGAAAGGCTGGGTATACACTGATCGAGCTATCAAACAATTTTATGATGAAAATAATAACAAGACACTCGTTGAAGCAAAATAGCTTTAACGAGTTTTTCTATTCTGCTATAAATATCATGATGGAAGATTCTTAATTTTTCCTTAATTTTTGCCAAAAGTGTTGTTCAAGAAATTTTACTCAATCGAACTTAGAATACGTCTAGAACAATTTTTAAAATAAGGGTATAATGTACACAGGATTAATTCATTCACTAGGAGATGTAATGATGCTTTCAAATATTGGCGTACCTGGTTTAATTTTAATTCTTGTAGTAGCTTTAGTTATTTTTGGTCCAAATAAGCTTCCTGAAATTGGGCGTGCATTTGGCAAATCAATTCGTGAATTTAAAAGAGCGACTGATGGGATTGCTGACGATATTAAAGATGGACTAAGAGACGAAATTAAAGAAGTAAAAGAAGAGAAAGTTGATTTAAATAAATAATTTTTAAGAGCACAAGAAAATGTTCTTGTGCTCTTTTCTTAAGGAAAAAGGGATTGCCACTTGGTAATCCCTCCATTAACTATCTACTCATTATTTCTTTCATCATTTCATTCCGCTGTTTATTCTGTTCAAGAAGCTGATTTAAAAGCTGTGCTGTCTTTTCATCGTTTTTACTTTTGACTGCTTGCTCTACATCATGGAAACTCTTCCAATGTGAAAAGTCTTTTCCCCCATGGGCTTTTTTCATAAATTCTTCTTTTGTGATTTTACCCTGATCATACTGCTTTTGAAGTTCTTGTATTTTAACCATTCTTTCCTTTTTCCATTGCTCATGCTTTACTTTAAATTCTGGACTATGCCATTTTTTATGAAGTTCTTTTCTTTCTTCAAGAACCTTTGCCCACTCATCCTTTTTTTCAGGGGTATATTGATCAACCCATGAATATAACTTCTGTTCCCTCTCTTTCATCATTTCTTCCCAATTCTTATGGTTGAAATGATCCCGTTTCCCATAGTGACAATCATTTGGATTCGATTTCATATCTGGAGCTGCCAGGCCAATGCTTGGCAAAATTAAGCACAGCCCAAATATAAGCATCATTATTTTCTTTTTCACTTAAAATACATCTCCTTTTTATTAACTTAAATTTATACGTAAATATCATTCCCAGTTTTTTAAAAAAAATTTACCATTTTGACAAAAAATTAGCTGATTTTGGGTTGTAGTTTTTTTAAATATATCGTAATCTATGAATATATTAAATGTGAATTAATTCACATACAAAATGTGAGCTTTCGCTCTATTTTTTTATTTCAACTTGTGAACAGCTTCACATTAACTTACTAAAATGTTTTTTTAGGTAGGAGAGGATTTCTTTATGGAAAAGCAGAAGATTGTAATTTTAGGAGCTGGATATGGAGGAATAATGACAAGCAGAAGATTGGAGAAGCTCCTGAAAAATGGGGAAGCAGATGTTACATTAATTAATAAACATGATTATCATTACATTACAACACAGCTTCACAAAATTGGAGCTGGTACAGCAAGTGACCGAAAAATCGCCATGGATATTAATGAACTTATTGATCCCTATAAAACTGACTTTATAAAAGGAACCGTTTCTTCCATAAATATTGACACTCAGGAAGTCCATCTTGAGAGTGGAGAAAGTGTTCCATATGATTATTTGGTCGTTGCCCTTGGTTTTGAAGTTGAAACATATGGTATTCCAGGAATTAAAGAGAATGCCTTTGATATCCGAAGTTTTAGAAGCTCCAAATTCATTTATCATCATATCGTGAAGCAGTTTTCCCTTTATAAGGAGGATCATGATCCATCTAGGCTAACATTTGTTGTTGCAGGTGGTGGCTTTACAGGGATTGAAATGCTTGGAGAACTTATAGAAAGTCTGCCAAAACTTTGTAAAGAGCACGAAATTCCATATAATGAAGTGAAAATTATGGGAGTAGAAGCAGCACCATCTATCCTACCTTTCTTCGGTGAAGAATCAGCTGTGTACACAACAAAGTTTTTGAAAAAAAACGGTGTCAAAATTATGACGGGAGCTAAGATTTTAGAATGTACGCCTGATGCCATACACCTTGAAGATAATGTTAAAATTCCAACAAGGACGCTCATATGGTCATGTGGCGTTAAAGGTAATTCCATTCTCCAAGATTCTGGCCTGCCATTGATAAGAACGAAATTACAAGTAGACCCTTTTCTTCGTGTTAATCATATAAAAAATATTTTCTCTCTTGGAGATTGTTCCTTATTTATGAAGAATGAGAAATCAGCTCTTCCACCAACAGCACAGGTCGCTTTACAGGAAGCATCTTTTTGTGCACAAAATATCGTGGCTACAATACGTGGTGAAGAATTAAAAACTTTTGAATATCATCATAAGGGTTCAGTTGCTTCCATTGGCAATAAAGCGGCGATTGGCAAGGTCGGGCGATTCACTATTTCCGGGTTATTCGCAGCATTTATGAAACAGATCATTGAAGCTCGGTATTTATTTATGCTTGGTGGACCTGCTCTTATTTTCAAGCAGCATTTTATTGTACGCAATGACCAAGTTAAAGTTTCAGCTAATCAGTAAACCTTACTTTGTTAATCTGAATAAGATGGTAGCTCTCCCCTTCCCTGCCATCTTACTTTTGAATATCCCTTTTTTGTTGAATTTCACAAGCCTTTACCATCTTTCGGAAATTTCAACTGCCCTTCCTTTAAAAAAGGAAGGGACTTTTTTATATCCATTTAAACTTACCGGCATAAGGAAGCTGCCATAAATTATGGCAGCCTCTACTTCTTATTTCCCAATAAACATTTGCGACCAGTAGTTGCCTGTTGATGTAAATCCAACCCCAATATTCGTGTAACTTGGATTTAAAATGTTTTTCCTGTGTCCTTCACTATTCATCCAAGCATTTACGACATCTTGGGCTGTTGGTTGTCCCATTGCAATATTTTCACCTGCTGTTGAATAGGTAATGCCAAAATTCCTCATCATGTCAAATGGAGATCCATATGTTGGACTTGTATGGGAAAAATAATGTTTTGTTTCCATATCATTTGATTTTGTTTGTGCAACTTTACTTAATGATGTATCTGCCTTAAGTGGTGCCAGGCCATTTTTCTTTCTTTCCACATTTGTCAACTGAATTACCTGTAAAGCAGTCTGATTAATTCCAGATGTTGATTGTATAGGAGCAGGTGTTCCTTTTTGTGATTGAGGTGGTGTCACACCTGCAGTTTTTTGGTTCCTAGGTAATGTTGTATTACGCTTCACCGTATGAGGTTGAAAACTGTAATACCAATATTGACCTCTTTGAATCGGTTTCGTTTCTGGATACAGATGACTTGGTGTCGTTGTACTATAAGAATTTGGGTTAATGGTAATGAACCCATTACTCATGGGCTGCATCTCTAACGAAGAAAACCATGGTGTCTGATTGGAAACGTTCATATTGTGAAACGGCTGATTTAAATCACCAGGTCTATTTATATCTCCTGTTGATACATTTGTTGGCCCATTTAGGTTATTTGTTGGTCTATTTAGGTCATTTGTTGATACATTTCTCGGGTAAGCGCCTAAATCCCTATTTGCTACATTTCGAGGGCCCTCATTTACATTTTTTTGTGCACATGCAGTGAGGGAAACCAATAAAAGAGAGGCAATTGCCAGCTTTGTTTTTTTATAACTCACTATTAAAAACCTCCTTTGACTCTTTTGTAAGAGTACATCTATAGTTTTACCCTTCAAAGAGAAAGTATAGATGGTAATAAACGAGAAAGAAGGCTTTTTAAAGGGAGTTAATAAATATCTTTTTGTGTAAATGATAAAAATGCAACCATTAAGGCAATTGCCCACCAAACTAATAATACTGTTATTGAAAAGGATAAGGTCATTCCCTCAATTGGTGGTGCTGCTCCCTTTAGGTAATCTGTTAGTCGTAAATTTACCATGAATAAATATTTGGCTGACTTCCATGAAGATACCATATTACTTAAAATTGCTCCGGATATTAAGGAGGCAAGCATTATCCCCATCCCTGCTGCCGTACTTCGTATTAAAACAGAAAGCATGAATGATAATGTTCCAACAACAATAGCAACTAACCAGACAAGCCCAAAATCCATTAGGATAAATTGCCAAAGTGGCAAACTTCTAACACTTGATGTATTTAGTCCTGTGTCAGTAACGGAAAAACCCGTTAAAATAGGTGTGCCCCATCCTCTATATCCAAAAACAATTCCTGAAATACCATATGAAAGGATACCCGCAATTGCAACAATGAGTGAAATAGCAAGACAAAGGGTAATATATTTACTTAGTAACACTCTCCACCTTTTTACTGGCCTTGTTAAAAGGAGTTTTATGGAGCCAAGACTATGTTCAGAAGACACTAAATCACTTGCAATGACCATTACCATTAATGGCAAAAATAAGTCTATAGAATTTTCAAGGAATATACGAATAAAGGTTGGTGCTCCTGGTTCAGAAGGGTTAATATTATGATCAAGATAATATTGCTCCTGTTGAAGAGTAGTCTGTAACTGTTTTTTCCATTCCTCTGAAATTCTACTTGAGGTTAGTCTATTTGTTGTATCGATAATTTGTTGTTGTAAAATCGTTCTCCAATCACTGGTCCCTAATTTTTCTTGCTGGGTTTGTACTTGTTTGTACTGAGCATATGTAAATAAAATAACTAAAACACCGATAATTGCAGCAATAACTAATAACCTTTTTTTGGCCATTAATTTCATCATTTCATTTTGAACTAGCTTATTCAATAGTGTCACCTCCCGTAAGCTCAAGGAATAAGTCTTCAAGGGCCGGTAACTTACGGTTCATCTCTATAATTTGAATCCCAGCTTCAACTAGGGCTTTATTCCATTCAGGTATTTTTTCTTCTTTAAATTCTGTTAAAATTGTTTCATCTTCATTTTCTTCTATATTTGTTAGGGAAGAAAGAATCATTTTACCCTGTTCATACGGAAAAAAACGCCATAATACTCTTTCACGATTAGATAATAAATGCTTTACTGTATCAGTACGTATGATGGACCCTTTTGAAATAATTGCAACTCGATCACAAAGTAACTGAACCTCTGCTAATAAATGACTCGAAACGAGTACACTTAACCCTTCTTTCTCAGCTAAATATCGAATAAACTGGCGCATTTCACGAATACCAGCAGGATCAAGTCCATTTGTAGGCTCGTCTAATATCAGTACTTTAGGGTTACCTAGTAGGGCTTGGGCAATTCCTAGTCTTTGCCTCATCCCAAGAGAATACGTTTTAACCTTATCATGTATTCTTTCTGTTAATCCAACAAGCTCTGTAACCTCTTTAATTCTTTCTTCACTAATGCCATCAAGCATTCGTACAAAATGAAGAAGATTATCCCAACCTGATAAATAAGGATAAAGTTCAGGATTTTCTACAATACACCCTAAATTTTTAATTGCATGATAAAAATGAGTTTGGATGTTGAATCCACATATTTTTATTGCTCCAGCAGATGGTTTAATTAAACCAACCAACATTCTTATAGTGGTTGTTTTTCCTGCCCCATTGGGCCCAAGGAAGCCAAAGACCTCTCCCTCTCTAAGCTCAAATGATAATCCTTTTATGATTTCCTTTTTTCCAATCGTTTTCCTTAGGTTTTGAACCTCTAAGGTTATATTCTCCATTTTGTCCTCTCCTCACCAGGTAAGCAATGCAGCTACTCTCTCAGCAATTAAACGATAGCCCTTTGAATTTGGATGAAACTTATCAGAGTATAAATAATCATTTACTTTTAACTCAAATAAATCAAATGTTGGAACAAAAACAACTTTTGGATATGCAGCACTGATTTCTGCACTTTCGTAATTCCATCTTCGTATAACCTTTGAAATATCCTTCCCTTGATTTAAATTAATGAAAGGATTGTACAAACCAATGAAAAAAACATTTGCCTCTGTGTTTACTGCTCTAATTTGCTGAAGAACAAATTTTAAATTATCTAAATATCTTTTCTCTACGATGCCTACATTCTGTGTTTGAAAATCAATTAATCCTTGACCACCACGAAATAAATCATTACCGCCAATAGTTAAGAGCACAATGTCAGCACCTTTAATCTGCCTCTGTACTTCTTTTTGTTGAACCTGATCCTTTAATTGATCTGATCGTTGACCATTAATTCCTAAATTTAAAAGAGTAACCTGCTGATTCGTTCGTTTCTTAATTTCATCAATAACATCTCCGACATACCCTTTCCCTGTTTCATCTCCTGTCCCTCTAGTTAAAGAATCACCCAAGGCAACAACGGTTAATCCTTTTTTATTTAAAGTTTTTTTTGCAGTAGCTTTAGAAAAAGGGGCTTTTTCTGGCCCACCAGCATAATATTCATGAACAGCAAAGCCCAGTCCAATGATCCAAATAAGACACACACAAATTGATATATATGTAATGACTCTTATGATATGTTTGTTCAAAAAGACACACCCTTCCTGTCTCTCTATATTACTTCTAATTTCTTTACATTTTCTTAATAAATAAGTAAAAGTTGGATATTTTTACTGTTTTCAATTGCTCACCTTTTTCTTTTTTATAGAGACATCCATATTTGTAAGCATTCGGAATATTTCAAGTAAAAGGACACATAATCCCAGCCAAACCCCTCCAAAAACATAGCCTGCTGCTATTTGGTTTGGATCTTGAACAGCAAAATAGATTCTGCTTATACCAATAAAAAGTAAAATAACAATCCAAAAAATAGTGGCAATTGTTTGAACAAAAATCCTGTGGGAATGACGAATAATGATAAAAAAGAAGAACCCATATATTACAAATTCCATTAATGATTGTTCACTCGGAAAACCATATGGAAATCGTTCTAATAATGGCACTTCAGTAGGAGATAAACGATGGAAAATGTTACGAAGCAATTCCTCATATACCTCACCGCCCGCAATTGTAAGAAATAAAAAATAAACTTCAAGAAGCTTTTCATTACCCTTCCATAAAATCCAAATAAATGTACATAAAATAGCACTAATTAAGACAGCATCTTTTCCAAAATTCACAAAGAAAATCATTAAAAAATGAAGTTTCCCTTTAAAAATTGCTGTTGCAAGTATTTTTGAAATTTTATTAAAATCATTAAACTCATTTCCCAGATAGTCTTGAGTCATTCCAATCATAAGAATCATAAAGACCAAAGTCACAAGTGCAATTGCTCCCAAAAACAATTCCGCTTTTCTTCTGCTTTTGAATACCTCTAGTGTTATTTTGAAGGTTCTTATACCAAATTGGATAATTTTATTTTGATATTTTTTAATTAAAAAAATAACTAAGAGTAGAATGATCGCCAAGACACTACCCATAACCAAATATTTTTTAATAGATTCTTGGAATACTTTCCAATTTGGTCCAAGCATTTTTCCTAATATAACAAAGGTTGAAACCCAAAGAAGAGAACCAGCGCTTGAATATAAGATAAAAACCTTAAGGGACAACCGTGTAATACCAGAGAAATATCCTGTTAAATGCCGAACACCAGGAATAAAAAAAACAACAATTAGCAATTTATTCCCATACTTTTTAAACCATTGAGAGGTTTTATTTATTCTTTCCGGACCTAAGTGGATTTTTTGACCATATTTTTCGAAAAATGGCATGCCTAGTTTATAGCCAATCCAATAGGCAATTAATGCTCCTACTATACATCCTACTGTGGCTGATAAAATACAACCAAACCAATTTAACTGTCCTTTAAATGACAAAAATCCTGCATAGCCCATCAGAGCCTCAATTGGAACAGGCACTGCGAGTATTCCCAAAGTTAAGGCTACGATCAAAATTATATATCCATAATCATTCATAAAAGCAGTTAGAAATTGCAAAGCCTGTATCCTCCTCCAAAAATGTACACTCTTTACATTTAATTTCTTTTATTTTACCCTTTCTTTCTTTCTATAGTAATTAATTTGCGTGATTCAGGGTATTATTCATGTTGATTTCTATCCAAAAAAAAAGTCAATTTATAAAAAATTGACCTTTAGCTGTTCATTTGTATTTTTGCAAAAATGCACGTATCTCTTACTTCTTTACCATCTGCTGAAACTCCATCATTTTTTAAAATTCCTTCAAGAACAAAATTCAACTTTTCAGGAATTGCCCTACTTTTCACATTTTTTGCATCACAGCGTATTTCTACCCTATTTGCGTGTAAAGTTTGAAAGGCAAGGCATGTAATACCTTGAACTGCCTCAGTCATGTATCCGTTACCACTATATCTAGTGTCTATCCAGTATCCAATCTCAAATTTTGGTACATCCCAATTAATCCTGTGTAAGCCAGATGCAGCTATAAACTGTCCTGTATTTTTAAGAAAAATATGTAAACGTAAATCCTCCCGCGTCAGAAACTTTGCATGTGCAGAGCGAACATTACACTCCACATCTTGTTCCGTTTGATTTTTGTGTGCCCAAGGCATCCATGGTTTTAATTCATTTAACGAAGCCGAAATTGCTTCAAAAACAGCCTTTCCATCCCCATGCCTTGGACTTCTAATTTTCAGTCTCTCAGTGTAAAATGAGTCTGGAAAGTCAAACAAGATTGGATTCATAAAACATTCCTCCTAAAAGAAAAACCCATTTGCTGTAGGATCCATACATTGATTTACATTTTCAAAAATCTCCTCTTCAAAGAAAATCTCGACCAATACAAAAATTCTAGTACACTTTCTAATTAAGGCTCAATTGTTCATTAAAAATTCCTTCGTTGTCATTACCTTTGCAAACGTTCCATTTAATGCGCTAATAAAAGCGAAATGAACCTGTTTAGAAGGAACCAATTGATCGAAATACTTTAAAGAACGGGTTGCACATGCGTCTTCAATAAGGGTACATTCAAAGCCTAAATCTTTTGCCGCTCTTACTGTAGAATCAATGCACATATGTGTCATCATTCCACAAATAACTAATTTTTTAACATCCTTTGATGTTAATATTTCGTAGAGGTCAGTATTTAAAAAGCTATTTGGAGCATGTTTGGTCAGCACTGTTTCTCCTTCTTGAGGTGAAACAGTTTGATGGATTTGTGCGCCTAAAGTGTCTGGAAGGAAAAATGTAGCACCTTCCTTCGGTGCAATATGCTGGATATGAACTAGAGTCTGATTTCTTTTTCTGAACCAATTTAATAATTTTGAGGCGTTCATTGCTGCTTCCATTGTATTTGACAATTCCATTTTACCCTTTGGAAAATAATCATTTTGAATATCTACTAACAACAAGGCAACACCCATTTTAAACTCCTCCTATTTTATAATTTTTGGACTTTTCTTTAAATAATTATAAAACAAATCTGGTTTAATTTGTTAAAAAAAACAGTGGACCCCAAAAAGAGAGTCCACTGTTCATAAATTTATTTAATACGCTTTGGCCCAGTATACTAGCTGTTTCGCTTCTTTTCCACAGCAAACGCATGTATCAGAAACCTTTTCTTGTTCAAATGGGATACAACGGGAAGTCGCACCTGTTTCCTCTTTGATTTTATCTTCACACTCTCGTTCTCCACACCACATCGATTTAATAAAACCTGGATTTCCCACAAGATTTTCTTTAAATTCATCCATTGTTGCCGCAACAGATGTTTTTTCTTCCCTTAGTTTTAACGCTTTGTTATAAAGATTGATTTGAATGTCGTTAAGTAATTCAATTAGTTTAGCTTCAAGTTCATCCAGAGCCACGATTACTTTGTCTCCAGTATCTCTTCTTGCTAAAACCACTTGATTATTTTCAATGTCCTTAGGTCCAACCTCTAGGCGAACTGGGACGCCCTTCATTTCATACTCATTAAACTTCCAGCCAGGCTTTTTATCACTTGCATCAATATTTACACGAGCAACTTTAGAAAGCTTTTCTTTTAAATCAAAAGCAAAATCTAGAACACCCTCTTTATGCTGTGCAATTGGGACAATCATTACTTGTGTTGGTGCAGCTTTTGGAGGTATTACCAAGCCTCTGTCATCACCATGAACCATTATAAGGGCCCCAATAATTCTGGTGGTGAGTCCCCATGAAGTTTGATGAACATATTGAAGCGTTCCAGCTTGATCCGTATATTGAATTCCAAAGGCTTGAGCAAAACCGCTGCCTAAATGATGGGAGGTTCCTGACTGCAACGCTTTTCCATCATGCATTAAACTTTCAATCGTGTAGGTGAATTTTGCACCTGCAAACTTTTCTTTTTCCGTTTTTTGTCCTTTTACTACAGGGATTGCAAGAACATTTTCACAAAGATCGGTATACACATTTAACATTCTAGTTGTTTCTTCATGTGCATCTTCATCTGTTGCGTGAGCAGTATGACCTTCCTGCCATAAAAATTCTAATGTACGAAGGAATGGACGGGTAGTCTTTTCCCATCTCACAACATTAGCCCATTGGTTATAAAGCTTTGGAAGATCCCTATATGAATGAATAATATTTTTATAATGATCACAGAACAAAACCTCTGAAGTGGGTCTTACAACAAGTTTTTCTGTTAATTCCTCAGACCCACCATGTGTTACCCAAGCTACTTCTGGAGCAAACCCTTCAATATGATCTTTTTCTTTTTGAAGGAGACTCTCTGGAATAAATAATGGCATATACACATTTTCATGTCCTGTTGCCTTAATCCGATTGTCTAATTCAGTTTTAATATTTTCCCAAAGGGCGTACCCGTATGGTCTGATAATCATACACCCACGTACGCTTGAATAATCAATCAAATCTGCTTTGGTAACTACATCTGTATACCATTGCGCGAAATCCTCATCCATGGAGGTAATTTCTTTAACAAATTCCTTTGCCATTTTGACACCTCATTAATGTTATTTAAATATAAAAAGGCCTTAATCCCAAAAAGGGACCAAGGCCTGGCGGTACCACCCTAACTTCATAAAGCAAGTGCTTTAACTCTTTCATGATAACGGAATTTATCCGCTTGTATCTTAAGAAATTTCGATACAGAACTCGTGAGGCAGGTTCAAATGATTGTCAAAAAGGACCTTTCAGCTTTGAAGTCCTCTCTCTGGGTAAGACAAAATCAATTTACTAATCCCCGTCATCGTTTCAATATATGTTTTTTAAAATTATATATTTACAAAAGTAGAAAGTCAATTTCTATTATAACAAAATTTTCATTCCCTTAAAAGCCCATTGTTCAAGAAATGTTCAAAGTAATAGCAAAAATCTAGTTGTTTAATCGATGGTATCTTATTAAATTAATAATATTCACATATTGTTTTTTTGGAAAATGACATAAACGAGGAGAATTAAAAATGAATATTTTATCGATTATTACAATCGTCATAGTTACTTTAATTTCGGGATATTCTATTTACATTGTGCATAAGAATAAAAATATGATTAAGCCTATGTCCGGTATGTTGACGGGTATTGCAGTGGCAATGATGACTGCCTTACTATCGGGATATTTAATTGGAATTTTAACAGGAGATATTTTTCTTTCAGGAAGTATTGGCGTCACGATTGGCTTTTTCATTGGCTTTTTGATAGGACAGCCAATAGCTTTAATGGCGATTCTTGCAGGTGCCTTATCAGGAATACTTGGTGGAGCTGTTGGTGCTATTCTTGGAATCATATTTTTGATGGAAAGCCCGTTTATCATGTTGGGAATTTTATTAGGGTTATATATAATAATTGCCGGACTTGTTATTTTATTTATTAAAGCAGAAATGGATGAAAGATTAATAATAGACACACAAGCCATTTCACCATTTTCGATTTTTGCAGCTGGTGTCATCATTGTTTCGCTATTCTTATTTTTATATAGCAGCCATTACATTAATGAGGATTCACAGCAAACACAAGCAAATGAATCTTCTCCGGGAGAGACAAACACATCGATTACCACACTCGATCTTTCAAAAGAAACTTCACCAAAAATTAAAATGGAAGCCACTTCTACAGGTTATTCTCCATCTATCATTTATGTCAAAAGAGGTGCAAACGTGGAACTTCAGCTCCATAATTCTGATCCAAGCAGCTGTACCGCTATCTTTAATCTACCTGATTTTAATATTAACAATGTCAGCCTAAAGGTAGGAACCACTTCCTTTACATTTACTCCTTCTAAAACTGGAGAATATACTTTTAGTTGCGGAATGAATATGTTTAAAGGAAAAATTATTGTAGAGTAATGATTCGTTAAAAAGTACTGTCAAAAAAGAGGGGTAAACCAAAAATTTATTGGATTACCCTCTTTTTTGTTTTATTTTCCTTGATATTTCCAAAAATTAAATATTATTTTATTATTCTAACTAAATTACCTTGTTCATTGCTTCCAACTAATTTTATATTATTTCTATCAACTTCATACTTCCAAGTACTCATAGCCAGAGTACCATTTTCTGTAATATTATAGTTCTTTGTTAATGTTACAATATATTTATTGTTTATCTTCACCATTCGAATGGACATGTCAAGTTTAGCAGTATTTCCTTGTAAACCACCAATTTTTATTATTTTGAAAATTGTTTCACCATTTTTTAATGTGATAGGAAATAGATTGGCCACATCATCTTTAGAAGAATGATTATAATAATTAATTGCTTTTTTTACGGCAGACTCTTATGATATTTTTTTTCGTGTCGATTTTATTTATACTATTTTTAACTAAATCCCATTTAATCAAGAATAAGCTTAATAAAATCACCCCGCAGATTAGAACTATCTTTTTCATGGTTCATCCCCCGAAAGATTTTAATTTATTTGAATTATTAATTTGACGTGGGATGTTGAAATTTCGTTTCATATTTTCCACATAAATAGTTGAATTTTCATCTACAAGTTCAAATAGTCCAATTCTTAAAGAGAATTGGATTTACAATGTTAGATGAGTATAATATATAATTTTATTCTTTTTTGTCTTCCAATTTATGATTTTTAGCTTTCTTTTCTGCACGAAGAACTTTAATAGATAGGTAAATCCCAGAGCCTGTTAGGAACATCAGTGCTATGGCAGCTAGGTCCATTATCCATTTGATATTTGTGTTGCCAATTCTACCTTGGTGAAGCTGTCTTATGATTCCCATAAAGGAGTTTTGATTTCCTCGGAAACCGGCAAAGTTCCCATTTCGATAATTCCCGTTGGCGCCACCAAATTGCCTATTCCCTCTAAAACCACCTTGGCCCTGGAAATTGTTAGAGTTGCCTTGCCCTAAATCTGTAGAATTGCTGCCTTGATTTCCTTGATTTTGATTAAATTGACCAGGCTGAAAATTCCCTCTAGCACCAAAACCTTGGCCACTCTCAAATGCATTTGCTTGAGACTGCCCCACCAGCCAAGGCTCATTTAATATTAAACCCGTAAATGCCTCGACAAATAGAAAAACTGAAGCAATTAATCCAATCCATAAATGTGCTCTACGTACTTTTTTCATAGCAAAGCTCCTCTCAATTATTCCTTATTATGCATTTAACACATTAATATGGATATTATGAAAGGTCTTCCTTAACTTTTTCTTAATTTTTATATCAAAAAATACTCAAATCTACTTATCTGTAGACCTAGGAAGTAGATTAGTCCGCTTTCTTTCATTTTTTAACTCTTTTGATTTTTTGGAAAAGTAATTTCAATTTGCGTTCCTTTTCCAAGTGTACTTGAAACCTTTACTCTCCCATGATGCTTATCAATAATCCATTGAGCAATCGAAAGACCCAGCCCTAGTCCAGCATCTACAGAGACAGTTCTTGCCTTATCACTTTGATAAAATCGATCAAATATTTTTGGTATTTCTTCCTCTGAAATACCGATTCCATTATCGGTAATTTGAAGAAAAATGGATGAATGGCTTCGATGGCAAGAAAGCGTAATTTCACCACCTCCATTTGTATACTTAATGGCATTATCTAGCAAAATAATAATTAACTGATGAATTCTTTCCTTATCTGCTGTAAAGTACACCGATCCTGGAGCATCTAATTTAAGTGACTTATCTTGATAAGTTACAATTTCCTCGTAATGTTGGATAATTTCCCCTAGAAGTAAATCCAACCTAAATGTTTGTTTATGAATCTCTATCTGATCAGAATCCGATCTTGCTAAAATTAACAAATTGGATACAAGCTTTGAAAGTCGTCTAGATTCATTTGAAATGGTTGATACATCTATGATTTTGTCTTTAATGGTGGCAGATGGCGACCTAAAAAGTAAATCAGTTTTTGCCTGTATTACTGCTAGTGGTGTCCTAAGTTCATGGGAAGCATCTGAAACAAATTGCTGCTGCTTTTGCCATGCATTTTTAATTGGAACAAGTGCTCTCCCAGCTAAAAAGTACCCAGCAATTACAGCACAAATAAATCCAAGCCCACAACCGATACATAAAATAAGCAAGAGCCTATGAAGTAATTCTTGCTCTGAGTTGACAATACGAATTGATTGGATTGTCACCTTTCCAAGAATAGGATCCACTACTTTAAAGGCAAAGTACCTAATTGAAAGATTTTCAACTGTTACATCTGTAAGTTTGTTATAAACCTTTGGACGAACATATTTTTCATTGCCTTTAAAAACCTCAGATTCCCTATTTTGAATCAGTAAATGTTGATTTTGATCCCAGATTAATGTGAATTTTCTAGGATCATGTTCCCTGTGGATAGGAGGTCGATTCCCATTTGGAGGTAAGACCTCTTCCTGAACCGTACTTAATAAGGATAGGTTAACATCCTTATACAACTGGTGTTGTGTATATGCATAAATAATGCTACCAAGAATTCCAATTAAAACAATAAAAACGATCGAATTAATAAAGGTCAGCCGAATGTGTGTTTTCTGAAACATACGAACCTCCTTTATTCCTCAATTAACATGTAACCAACGCCACGGATGGTTTTAATGTCTGAATGATAGCCAAATGGCTCTAATTTCTTTCTGAGATGGTGCATAAATACCTCTACAATGGCAATTGTTGTATCTGAGTCAAAACCCCAAACACGATCATAAATCTGTTCTTTCGTTAAAATAGCTCCTTTATTCTGAATCATGTATTCCAACAATTCATATTGTTTTGTCGTAAGTTTAACCGGCTCCTTGTTTACTAAAATATCCCGTTCCTTACCAACAAGCTCAATACCCCGATATTGAATGGTTTGGCTAGTAGTTAGACTCCCACTTCTTCGCAGTAATGCCCGGATTCGTGCCTTTAATTCTGCTGCCTGAAACGGTTTCACAAGGTAATCATCGCCACCTGTATCTAGTCCTTTTACTCGATCTTCTAAAGAATCTCTAGCAGTCAGAAATAAAACGGGGATTTTCGAACCCTCAATTCGAATCGTTTTTAAAAGTTCAAAACCATCGATTTCTGGAAGCATGACATCCAATATAATTGCATAATGAATATTTTGTTGTGCTAAAAATAAGCCTTCTTCCCCATTAGAGGCCTGGTCAACTACAAATTCATCCGTTAAAAGCTCGACAATGGAGTCTAATAATGAAAGATTATCTTCTACTACTAAGAGCCGCATCCGTATCTCTCCTTTTACATCTTTAACCCTTATTATATAGTAAACAAAGCGGCCGCAAAATGCGATCGCTTTGTTTAAAAATCTACTCGTATCTCAAGGCTTGAATTGGATTAAGCTTGGATGCTTTGTTAGCAGGAAATACTCCAAAAACAACTCCAACAATTAATGAGAATAAGAAGGACATTAAAATCACTGAAGTGGAGAAGGTAACGGTCATTCCCATTATAGAGCCAAGTAGTTTTCCGACTCCTAATCCAAATAGGATTCCGATAATCCCTCCCATACAACTTAAAACGACTGATTCAATGAGGAATTGCCATAGAATATCTCGTCTCTTTGCCCCAATGGCTTTTCGAATACCAATTTCCTTGGTTCTTTCGGATACGGATACGAGCATGATATTCATAATACCAATTCCACCGACAAGTAAGGAAATCCCAGCAATTCCACCAAGCATCATCGTCATTGTTTGGGTAACGGAGCTCATTGTGTTCATTAAATCCTGCTGATTGGCAACATTGTAGCTATCCGTTTTGTTTGGAAACATTCTGCTCATAGCATCTTGAACTTCTGCCATAAGGACATCCATTTGATTTTGATTTTTCCCCTGTAAATAGATTTGGTTTACACTGGTCGTTTTTGTTAAACGTTCTGCTGTACTTAATGGGGTTACGACAACGTCATCACCGCTTTGTCCCATTGAACTACCTTTTGACTTTAATACTCCTACCACTTCAAAGGAGTTACCATTGATTTGAATCGTTTGGCCAATTGGATTATCTGTTCCAAATAGGGTTGAGGCGGTATCTGATCCCAAAACAGCTATCTTAGACCGTGATTGAACATCTAGGTCAGAAATAAATCTTCCCGCTGTTACTTGTGTATCCCTGACAGTTTCATAGGCTTCATTTGTACCTGTTAGACTCTCCTGTGAAGAGGTCTTTCCTTTTTTAACAGTTACTCTTCCAGAAACAACTGGTGAGATGGCCTTTACTCCATTTATTTTACTTAGCTTATCAATCTTATCTTGTGTTAAAGATAAATCTGTACCAAATGTATTAATAGTTAATAAATTCGTCCCTAAATTATTAATTTGATTTGTCACATTTTGGGTAGATCCTTGGGCAATCGAGACCAGTACAATAACGGAGGATGTACCAATAATTATTCCAAGCATGGTCAGAATGGCTCTTAATTTATTTCCCTTTATACTGCGGAGAGCCATTTTAATAGATTGTAAAATTGCCAATTGGTTCACCTTCATTCTCAAACAGCTGTCCGTCCTGAATTCGAACCATTCTGTTTGCTTGTTTTGCTATGTTCAAATCATGTGTAATTAAAATAATGGTATTCCCTTGCTCATTTAATTCTTTCATGATATTAAGGATTTCCATACTTGTTTTACTATCCAAAGCCCCCGTAGGCTCGTCAGCTAAAAGAATCGCTGGCTGACCAACAAGTGCCCTTGCAATTGCAACCCTTTGCTGTTGTCCACCAGAAAGCTGTGTAGGTAAATGTCCTGCTCTATCTGCAAGACCCACTTTTTTTAAGCTGTCTAAAGCTAATTCATGGCGAGCCTTCGTGGCTAACCCACTATAAATTAATGGAAGCTCCACATTCTCGATAGCAGTTAGTTTTGTTAATAGGTTGAAATTTTGAAAGATAAAACCAACCTTTTGATTACGAATAGTGGCTAATTCGTTATCATTCATTTTTCCAATTTCTTTACCGTCTAAAAGATATTGACCAGTATCTGGACGATCTAAGCAGCCAATCATATTCATTAAGGTTGATTTACCTGATCCCGATGGTCCAATAATGGCCAAAAACTCACCTTTTTTAATATCGAGTGAAACATTATTTAAAGCGTGAACCGTTTCACCTCCAAGTTTATATGATTTCATAAGGTTGGAAATTTGAATCATGGTAGCAACCATTAGTTTCCACTCCTTCCACTTTGACCACTGCCTCCTTGTCCATTGCTGCTTTGTCCAGAACTGCTTCTATTACCACCATAGCCACTGTTACGGTACATACCTCCACCGCCGCCAAAGCCTCCCATCATAAAGCCTCTTCCATTTGTAGTAGTAGTACTATTAATGGCAAGCTGTGGAAGACGAACAGTTTGACCCTCAGATAATCCTTTTGTAATTTCAACAAAATTATCATTCGCTAAACCTGTTTCAACAGTTTGCATTTGCATTCCGCCAAAACCACTTTGACTTAAATTTTGGTTTAAATTTGAAGATGCTAGGATGACGAATTTTCCATTACCTCTAGAATGAACTGCTTCTATTGGAACATAGAGTGCGTTATCTTTACTTGCTGTTAAAATACTTGCCTCCGTACTCATTCCTACTTTTAAATTCTGGATATTGCTTAGTTGAATCGTTACATCAAATGTTGAAACACCGTTAGTGGATGTACCTTCATTTGCAATAGCAGATACAGTTCCTGTATAAGATTGATCAGGATATGCGCTTATTTTAACAGTTACTGGTTGTCCTACTTTAACCTTTGGAATATCAAGCTCATCAATCTGAACAACAGTTTGTAAATTGCTGTAGTTCGTTAAGTGTGCAACAACTTGTCCTGCATTTACTCTTTCTCCTGCTGCCACTGAAATGGTTGTAATCACACCGTCTGTAGGTGCTGTTATCGGGTCACTTCCATCAGTAAAGGTTACTAGGTCCTCACCCTTTTTAACAGACTCATTAGCTGATACAAGGACCTCTTCAATAGCGTTATTATTACTTGGTGCTAAAATGTCCTCACTTGTCACTGGGCTAACAGTACCTGAACCAGTTACGAAAACCTGCATTTTTCCTTTTTGTACTGTTGCTGTTCTAACTTGGGAAGAGACTTGTTGCTGCGCAGTTGATTTTGAGCTGTACCATTTATAACCTATGAATCCAACTACGATGACTCCAATAATAATAAAAATCCACTTTTTCATTCTCTTTTTCTCCTTTTTCCATGATAGATTGATGGAATCTTAATTTCCTTGGATACATGTATTATGAATTGAGTTCCTTAACTTTTCCTTAATAAAAAAAGAAAAGCGCAAGCACCTTGATCAGCCCAGACAAGCTTGAGACGTACCCCGCAGGACGGTCCTGACCTCCGGAGGGGGATGGCTTAAGACCTCGAGGGGCCAGGAGCTGGAGCTAGACAAAAAAAAGAAAGCATACCTTAAAAAGGTTGCTTTCAGCCTGTTACATCGTTATATCTGTTTCATTTGTATGACTTTTCCTATTCATAAATGGCCACCAATTCGCTTCTCCAAACGTCTTTACCATAACAGGCACGAATAATGGCAATATAATAAATGCATATAGGAAAAGACCAATTAAAAGAATGGTTGCAATTTCAAGAAGTGAAAGAACACCAGCTGGTATCATGGCAGCAAATGTTCCAGCCAGAATGATTGCTGCTGAGATAATGACCGTTCCCATTTTCTTCATAGAAGAAAGAATCGCTTTCTCAACAGGCATATGTTTATATTCGTTAAATCGGTCCATTAGGAAAATACTATAATCTATTCCAAGAGCAATTAAAATAACAAATGCAAAAAATGGTACAGCCCAACTTATTCCTGTATATCCAAGCCAATCTACAAATATAGTTTCTGAAATTGCCATGGAAGTATAATAGGTTAATACTAATGATCCGATAAGATACAGCGGCATGATAATCGAACGAAGTAAGATCATTAGAATTAAAGCAATTCCAGACAACATTAAGATTACGGTACGCGAATAATCATGCCCAGAAATAGTATTCAAGTCATTATAAATACTTGAGACACCGCCAATAGCCACTTTTGCATCTTCAAGCTTTGTTCCTTTAACAGCTCTTTGAATGGCTTGCTTCAACTCTGGTACACGATGTATTGCAGTATTGGAGTATGGGTTTTTGTTAAAAACGACATCGATTGTCATTACTTTTCGATCTTTTGACATATACGTATCTAAAACCTTTGCAAAGTCATTCCCTTTTAGAATTTCATCAGGAATATAAAATCCATTTTGCTTTTCATTAGAAACCTTTGAAAGATAATTCGAGGCTGTATCCAATCCCTTTGATACTTGGTGTAGACCATTTGCACTTTGACTTAATCCACTCGTTAGTTGATCAATTTGACTGCCAAGATCCTTAAATCCATTATAAAGCTGCTGTTGTCCGCTATTAATGCTAGATAATCCACCAGAAAATTTTAATAGATTTGAAACAATTTGACCTTGACCATTTGCTAATGCATTCAACCCCATTTGCTGTTGTTTAATTCCTTGAGCAAGGCCCTCCATCCCCTGAACAAGAGCCTCCTTCCCTGCAATTGCCTTTTCAAAATTTGCATTTGCTACAGCAATCCCGTTTTGTGCACCTGATAAGGCTGTATTTAACTGATTTACATTTGTATAAAGCGTTTCTGCCCCACTCTCGGCACCTTTTACTGTCATTTTAATGGCTTGATAATTTTGGTTTTGCTGAATATCAGTATAATCTTTTTCTAGATTACTAAAATATTGATTCGTATTCATCAAACTGTTATGAAGAGAGTTAATCCCTCCAGCAATCGATTGATAATTGGAACTTAGTGTTGCCAAACCATCTTCAGCCTGCTTATATCCAGCTAGTAATTGTTTATAGCCTTCTACTAATTTTTGTGAATTATTTTTAATTTGATTCATTCCGATTTGAATTTGCTCTGAACCAGCTGATCCTTTTTTCATGCCATCTTCAATTTTCAAGAGGCCTTCCTTTAATGGAGTCATTCCATTTTCCAGCTGCTCTGTTCCCGATATTAAGCTAGAAATTCCATCTGTTGCCTGTTTCATTTTTGGCTTATTCGCTGCAAGTTGATCTCCTGCTGTTTGAAGTCCATTTGAAATTTTTAAGATTCCATCATTCCCTTTTCCAATTCCGTCATTTAGACTTTTTACTTGGCTTGATAAGTACAAATCATCAATGACCTGACCAGTTGGTCGTGTTATGGATCGAACTGTTTTTACATTTTCTACTTTTTTTAATTCTTGACTCATTTTCTCCGTGATTGCTACATAATCTGAGGAATCCATTTCCACATCATTTTTTATAACAATTTGCGTTGGCATTGATTCCCCTGGACCAAATGCATCAGAAATAATAGTAAACCCTTTAATAGAATTAAACCCATTACCGATTTCTTCTAATGAGTTATAAGATAAATGCCCTTTATAAATAAATAGAAAAGGAACGGAAATGATTGCAACAAGTAGAAAAGCTGTAAATGGACGTGATAACGAGAAAGTGCCTGCAAAGCCCCAAATTTTGCTTTCGCTATGTTCAAGTTTTCCCTTAGATGGCCAAAATAACTTTTTCCCAAGAACAGCCATGAAAAATGGAACAACTGTTACAAGAGCTAGTAAAAGAATAGCTACTCCGATAGCAACAGCAGAAGCAGATTGGTACAGCTTAAAGGTTGATAAGCCGATGGTGGCAAAGCCGAACATAACGGCTATACCACTAAAAAACACCGTTTTTCCTGCAGTCCGGTATGTTTCTAAAATAGCTGCTGTCACCGTTATTCCTTTTGCTAATTCCTCTTTAAAACGGCTTAGCAGCAAAATACAATAATCTGTTCCAATTCCAAACAAAACCGCAACGAGGAATATTTGAGTAAAGGTTGAAAGCGGAAAATTTACTTTATCTACTAAGATTGCAACAATTGACTGTGCAGTTAAATAACTTATTCCAACTGTTACTAATGGAATTAATGGTGCAATGGCTGAACGGAACACGAGTATGAGGACCGCTAAAATAAACACAACAGTGATACCCTCAGTTTTTTTCAACCCTTGCTGAGAGTTAGTGACTAAATCTTCATCAATCATCCAGCTTCCCGTATAGTAATGTTCTAGTTTACAATGATCTATTGCTTTGTATAAATCCTTTGAAATTTCTTTCGCATCTCTACCGTTAGACGCAACATTTAATGATACAAGTATCGTTTTTCCATCCTTTGAAAGTAGCTGTTTTTTTAAATCTGGTTCATTAAAATGAGTAGTGATTGAGGTAATACCGAGCTCCGTTTGGTCCTTTATCAGTTTATCTACCGCATCTTTCGCTTCAGCTATATCATTTTTTGTTAGTTTTTTATTACTATGAAAAACAAGTGCTGTTTGCACATCTTTTCCACTGTTTTCTTTATCCTGTACATCTTTAAGTATTTTTTGTGCTAGTGTAGAAGAATATCCATCCGGTACCTTAATTTGCCCTTTTTCTCTAACAAGGTTCTCCATATTTGGTGCAGACATGGCTAGAATTGCAATGACAGCAATCCAAGCAACAAGAACAAACCATTTTCCTTTTAAAATTGCCTTCATTTTAATTCCTCCAGTTAATTTTTACTCATTTTCACTAACAAGTCTCCTAACTTTTCATACGTTTGAATAAAATTCTTAATTTCTTCCGCATTAAATTTTGTAATAATAGATTCAACTAAACAGTGCACCCGCTCCTCGGTCTTTTCAAACAATTGGTTCCCTTCTTCTGTTAAAGATAAATAAACAACACGTCTGTCATTCTTATCACGGGTTCTTTGAATGAGTGTTCGATCCACCATTCGATTAATAATTGCTGTTATCGCGCTCTTATTTACCTCAAATTCCTCAGCTAACAGAGAAGAAGTACATTCCTTCGCATGGTATATATATCTTAGTATGTAATGTTGGTCATTTGTTAAATCATTCCCAATTTGTACTTTGATCAATGATTCTGCTTTTTTCGTCACTTTGAAGGAAACCGAAACATACCTATTTATTAAGTCCTTAATTACTTTGTCTTCCACTTCGTATTTTTCACCCCGCTATTTGCTTGTCAAAATTGGTTCACCTGTTTAACTATTCACCTGTTTAACTATATGACAATTGGAAATTGGTGTCAATATTGTTGGAGGTCCTAATTTCGTATAGGTCGTGACAACTTCTCACAATAACTGTGAACTTTTCATTATTTTTTCTATTTAAAATAAAAAACCATTGTTTTATTTAAAGGAACAATGGTTTTAGGGTAATTTAAAGAACTCCTGCTTCTATTTCCAAGGATTTTTCGCATGTATTTAAGGTTGCTGTTACTCCCAAAGGGATACATATATTAGGAGAACAATGACCCATTTTGAAACCGCTCATGGAAGGTTTGCTAACTAATTTTATATAATAGTCTAGCACCTCTTTTACAGTAAAGGATTTAACATCCTTCGACTCACACTCATGAAAATCTCCTATCAAAAAACCAGAAATATGGTTTAACTTTCCCGCCATATATAATTGATTAAGCATTCGGTCTACACATCGCGGTTCCTCTCCTATTTCTTCGACAAATAGCAACTTTCCAACTGTATCTAGCTCAAACTTAGTACCAAGAGTACTTGTCAACAATGTTAAATTTCCTCCGGTAACAGGGCCTCTTGCAACCCCTTCTACTATAGTTTCTAATGGGGAAATCATTTCTGTATATGCCATTATCATAGGTTCAAATAATAATTGAATAGAGTGATAGGTGATAGAACTTAGAGTTTCTTGACCAAAATCAGAGCACACCATTGGACCGTGGAACGTAACCATTCCCGTTTGCCTCCCAATTGCAGTATGTAAAAAAGTAATATCACTATATCCCATAAAAATTTTAGGATTCTTTTTTATGAGATCGTAATTGATTTGATTAGCAAATTTGGCACTCCCATATCCACCGCGAGCACAAATAACTGCTTTAACCTCATTATTTTCAAATACAGAGTGGAAATCTTCTAATCTCTCATTGTCAGTCCCTGCTATATATCCAATTGACTTTTCTAAATGCTTCCCTAAAATTACCTTTAAACCCATTCCTTCTAAAAAACAAATACCTCTTTCTAGGTCCACCATATTCGGAGGGCTGGCTGGAGCAATTACTCCAACTGCATCTCCACTTTTTAACCTCATTGGTTTGATAATCAAGGTAAACACCTCACTTTTTCTTTATTTTATGATTTATTAGAAAGTGAAATGATTCTTTCGATATTTCATTGAGAACGAATCTACAAATTCAGAAAACAATGGAACAACCCCATCACTTTTTTCTATGTGGTTTGCTTCATAAACCATCCATGGTGACCACGCATTCCTTTTTTCCTCTTTAAAGGATTTATCCAACACTATAGGGATTTCAACAAAAAATAAAGACCACTGACTCTCCAGTGGCCTTTAGATTAAAATATTTATAATTTACTTAGTCCATTCCCGCTTATTTTCAACTCGTTTGGTAAGCCCTTTTGAATCGAGTCTTTCTAGGAATGGAATCATATACTTACGTGAAAGGTTAAGGATATCCTTTGCATCTCCCACTTCAAATTCTACTCCTGTATTGTCACGAAGGAGTTGAACAGCCTCTTCAAATTTTTCCGAAGAGTAGGCAAATTGTTCATCAAGGAAAACAATTAATTCATGTTCTTCTAGGTATCTTTTTAAGTCACCGACAAGTGTATCAGGAATACCTGCCTTTGTAAGATAATCATGAAAATAGCGGACCTTTAGGCCATCACTATTGAGCTCATCAAGCATGTTTTCCGTTCTTTTTTGCCAGTTTTTTGGAACATAAGGTGTGAAAGTGGCCAAAGAGACGAACTGACCTTTTCTTGTGAAAATTCCTTTTGTTATGCCGTTTTCAATCACAAAATCAAGTAGTCCCTTAGGAAATCTTTTTTGCATGGCTTGTAAAATTTCAGCTTTATTGATCCCAATTTTCATAGACTGTGCATGATGAAATTCCTGTAGTCGGTCATAAATATCTTCCTCAATGGAATGTATTAGAAGCTGAAGAGTGTATTCTTTTCCGTGGTAAAGAACAAATTCTGTGTCATCTAGGTATTCTTTTAATATTTCCGCGTCCAATGAGGTTCTCTTAATCAATTCATCAACTGTGAGTGATTTGGCTTCAAAAAGTGCAGAGGTCATTCTTTCTTTTGGTGAACCAACCTTTTTCTTTTCAAGTTCTTCAATGGTTTTATTTCCGAAGCGATATTTATTTCCTCTTGGATCAATAACCCATCCTCCACCAATCGTTTCTTGTGGACTTGGTCTTCGAAGAATGAATCGGTCGCCGCGTTTTGTAAGAATTTCTTCCTCTAAACGGAGTTGACAAAGGATTTCACCATTTTCTTCTTTTATTTCATTACGATCAAAAAATACAATCCTTCCCATAACCTCTGTCGTTCCAATATGTAGTTTAATCGGCATTCTTTGCTTTACGATATATTCCAAATCATCAACAACACGGATTGCGACATCCACTGTCTTTGTAACATTAAAGTGTTCAGAAGAAACAAGTACGTCTCCTCGTTCCAGATCCTCTTTAGAGACTCCAGAGAGGTTGATTGCAGCTCTTTGCCCGGCGTAGGCTTTTGAAGCTGGCTTGTGATGAACCTGAATTTGACGCGCCCGTACCTCTATCCCTTTAGGCATTATTTTTAAGGCATGTCCTTCTTCCACTGTTCCTTCATAAACTGTCCCTCGGACAACAGTACCCTGCCCTTTCACAATAAATACTTGATCAATGGGTAACCGAAAAGCACCCTTTGCATCCCGCATCTCTTGTTCCATAAGGGTTTCTATAATTAGATGCTTGATTTCCTCAATTCCCTTTTTGGAGAGACTGTCTACAAGTACAAATGGTGAAGCTTCAAAAACTGTTCCTTTAAGTTCTTCTAAAATATCATCCTTAACTAACTCAATAAATTCTTCTTCCACTCGATCAATTTTTGTAATCGCGATAATACCATGTTTTATTCCTAAAAATCCGAGAATATCGAGGTGTTCTCTTGTTTGCGGCATAACCCCTTCATCTGCAGCTACAACGAGTACAACAAGGTCAATTCCTGCTACACCGGCAATCATTTGGCGAATAAAGCGTTCATGCCCCGGAACATCAATAACCGAAATTTGAATATTTTGATCTTCATATAACGGCGCAAATCCAAGTTCAATTGAAATTTGCCTTTCCTTTTCTTCCTTTAGACGATCTGTATCAACATTGGTCAAAGCCTTTGTTAAAGAAGTTTTTCCATGGTCAATATGTCCAGCCATTCCAATAGTAAAATATCTTTTTTCCAAGTTTAACACCTACTTCATATAGCTTCCTACTTTTTAATGTAGCTTTTATGCCCTCATACTTCAAGTAAACTTTTTAAGGTAATTTCACTATTCTTACACATACTTCGAGTAAATTATATATTTTTTATGGTATGTTTGAAAAAAGTGCAAAATTTTTACATAAGGGAAGAAGCAAAATGAAAAAACTTTTTTTTTCAATCATTATTGGGATCATTCTTTTAGCTGCCTGCCAGCAGGAAAAACCAAAGACTGCATCCCCAAACAAACCAGTTATTGTTAAACAAAAGGCAATTCAGAAGTTAAATTCCAACACATCATTTCCATATCCAAACTTATTAGCGACTAATGGCGATAGTTATTCATTGCTAGCTGTGGGGGAGATAAATGAGAAATCCCCAATTGAAAAGAACAAAATAGTCATTAAACGTGTAAAGGATATACTAAGCCTCCCGCTAGATCAAGCAAAGAAAATTTATCCAAACCTAAACATTGAACACAATCCAGAGTATGTTCTTTTTGATCAGAATGGAATTGTTTATCAAACAACAACATTAAAGACATTAACCCAATTTTTAGAAAACAAAAAATCAAAATAATTGAAAAGCCGGAATCTCTCGGCTTTTTTTATTTTTTTATGAAGCAAATTTATACACAAATCTTCCGAAATTTAATATAATGGTTTTATAAAATTTGCATTAGGGCAAAAAATGTTCGCGAGTGAACAAACCTTGCAATAACGAAAGAAAAGAAAGGATGGTGTCTATGAGCCAATCTAATTCAATTGCTGTAAAACGTGCTACAACTACTGCTGAATTGAAAACTGTAACAGCTGCCAGAGATGCCATTAATGGTAAGGTTAAAGGCATTCGGGCCCTTATACCGTTTCTCGGACCTGCTTTCATCGCATCTATTGCTTATATAGACCCAGGAAATTTTGCTACAAACATTCAAACCGGGGCTCGCTTCGGATATAAAATGCTATGGGTGATTATTCTGGCTAATCTAATGGCATTGCTTCTTCAAAATATGTCTGCAAAGCTTGGAATTGCTACTGGAAAAAACCTACCGGAAATTTGTCGGGAATATATGCCAAAGTGGCTTACAATCGTTATGTGGGTGGTTTCAGAGCTAGCGGCAATGGCAACTGACCTTGCGGAATTTTTAGGAGCAACACTTGCTTTAAATTTATTACTAGGAATCCCAATGATTTTTGCAACCATCATTACTGGGATTGTGACTTATTTAATTTTAATGCTTGAAAAATATGGCTTTCGTCCATTGGAAAAGTTTATAGCCGGATTTGCAGTGATGATTGGGTTATGCTATTTGATTGAAACCATGTTTTCCCACCCAAATCTTTCACAAATTGCTTACCATAGTGTTGTGCCTTGGCTGGGGAATCATGAAAGTATTATACTTGCTGTGGGTGTTATTGGTGCAACGGTTATGCCACATGCCATCTATCTTCATTCTAGTTTGACACAGAGCAGAATCATTCCACGAAATGATTCTGAAAAGTTAAAAATACAAAAATTCAGCACGAAAGAAATCTTAATTGCCATGACACTTGCTGGATTTGTTAATCTATCAATGATGTACATGGCAGCATCAGTGTTTAATACTTCCGGTCATAACGGGATTGCTGATATCACATCTGCCTACCATACGTTAACACCTTTGTTGGGCTCGGCTGCAGCCAGCGTGTTTCTCATTTCCTTACTTGCTTCTGGAATTTCCAGTTCTGTAGTTGGGACGATGGCCGGCCAGGTTATCATGCAAGGATTTGTTGGATTTACGATTCCTCTTTGGATACGAAGGGTTGTAACGATGGTGCCAACTTTAATTATTGTGGCAATCGGCGTCAATCCTACACTTACCCTTGTCGTTAGCCAGGTTGTTTTAAGTGTTGTGCTTCCATTCCCAGTTATTGCGTTGATTTATTTTACACAAAAGAAAGAATTGATGGGTGTTCTAACGAATAATAGAATCACGACCATATTGTCGACCTTCATTGCTATCCTGATTTTAGGACTTAATCTATGGTTAATTTTGCAAACCTTTTACAGTTAGAAAAACAGCATCAGGAATAGTCCTGATGCTGTTTATTTTTTTCGAAAAAACTAATGAAGAATCCCGAAACAACCTCGTGGTCTCGTATGAATTGAAATCCAAATTCTAAATATAAAGATTTCGCAGGTACATTGTCCTTACCAGTGGAAACGATAAAAGTTGTGATATCAAATGACATTTCCTCCAGATATACCAGCAATTTTCTTGCAATCCCTTTACGAAAATGAGTTGGATGAACAAACATGCGACAAATCGTTAATTCCCTCTCCTTAGCTATATATGAAAGTGCACCAGCAAGTTCACCTTTCTCAAAGTATCCAATAAAAGTTTCATTGCAATCTATCAATTCTTGTATTGTTTCTTTAAGAGGAGGAATTTCAAAAAAGCCGATTAGTCTTGCTTCAATGAGATACGATGCTTTTTGCATTTGGTATAGCTCTCCAACGAGAAGAATATCTGACAAATCTATCTGTTTTATCAAGTGAAAACCCCTTTTTACGTATCTCTTAAGAAATATTTTTTATTATTCCCCACCCTTTACTTGTCAAAATGATAGGAAATTCAGTTAGAAAAAATAAATTTCGTCCTACTACCGGTTTGCTCAGCAATTACTTCTAGTCTAGCATCAATCCGTTCTTTAAGTTCTGGAACATGAGAAATGATCCCAACTAACCTTCCACTGCTTTGTATATCCATTAGAGCTTCAATTGCTTGATCAAGTGATTCTGGGTCAAGGGTTCCAAAGCCTTCATCAATAAACATTGTTTCTAAGGAGACTCCACCAGCATAATTTTGGACCACATCAGCCAGCCCTAAGGCCAGCGATAGTGCAGCTTTAAAGCTTTCTCCTCCCGACAATGTTTTTACATGACGTTCCTGCCCTGTGTATTGATCAAATATTAGTAATTCCAATCCGCTTTGAACATTTCCTTTTGAACGATCTGTTTTTCTTAACAAGAAGTATCTTCCTGCAGTCATTTTTTTCAATCGTGAATTAGCTTCTGTTAAAATATCATCCAAAAATGATGCAAGAACAAATCGTTCAAAGGTAATTCGATACGTATTTTGCCCTCTGGAAATATCATAGAGATGCCCAATTAACGTATACCTTTCTTCCAGTTTTTTTATTTGGTCATTTATAGATTGAATTCGATTATATATTTCTTCATTTTCACGTTTTTTTAGAAGTAGGTCAGTACGATTATTCAAGATAGAATCAATTTCCGAGTTTATTTGAATTAGTACAGATTTAATACTATCAATATTTGGTGTTTGTACATCTTTTAATAGCTCTGTTAATTCCAAATATCGATCTGAAACAGATTTTAATTCCTCCCGATAAGAGCGAATCTCTCTTTCTATCTGTATAATCTCTTTTTCATTACGTTTTGAATCATTATAAATCGTAAAATTCTCAAAACCTTGCTCCTTCAGTCTATCAATAAAAGAAGACCTCTCCATCATTAGCTCATTTTGCTTTGTTTGTAGATGCTTAGTAGCATCTGTTTGCCTTGCGATAGAAGTTGCAAGATTATTTTTGACTTCCTGAAGTTGTTCCTTCGCATCTTCCATCTTTTTTAGTAAGGTTTCATGGTTCAGCTTTGCGGTTGAAAGTGCTGTTTTAAATTCCGATTCTGTACGAAGATTCTCAGGAATTTGCTTGATCATTCGATTTAAATTTGTGTTCTTTTCTGTGAATAATACCGTTAGATTATTTACCTCTAATTGAGCTTTCTGAAGTGTCACTTGTAATGAGGATTTCTCTAGTTCTAATTTTTCTATTTCCATATTTATTTGTTCAAACTGACGAATTTGCTTTTGCAGGATTAGTTGGCGTTGAAGGATATTTGTTTTGTCTTCAATTACCTTTTTTTTAATTTCTATTTCATCTTGTTTATTAAAATTTGGTCGAAATAATGTTATTTCTTCCAGAATATCATGAATAGAGTTATAAATGCTTTTTTCATTTGATTGGCTTTCAAAAAGACTGGATTCCCAATAAGACTTTTCCTTTTCCAATTTTGCAGACTCTTCTTTTACTGCTTTTAAATCATTTTCATTTGGAATGTTGCCCTCATGATGTAATGCTGGGGAAGGATGGTGTGTTGAACCACAAACTGGACATTCTTCTCCAGATAGAAGCGTTGATGCTAAGAACGATGCCTGACCATTCAGCCATTCTTGTTCCATTTTCTGAACTTGAGCTATTGATTCCTTATACTTATCTACTGATTTTTCATATGCTTTTTTTACCTTTAAAAGTTCTTTCTGTGTTTCCTGATATTGTTCTGAGATTTTTTCGTATTTTTTAAACCGTTCTAATTCAGTATCATTTTTTTCTATTTGTCTTTCATTTTCCAAAAATTCAATTCGGTCTTGTTCAATTTTTCCTTTTTGTAATTGTAGCTGTTGAAGCCTTTCTTCATTAGATAGAAGTTTGCCTTCTGTATATTGGTATCCATCTTTTGCCTTATTTAAGTTGGATTGAACAATAGAAGTTTCCTTTGATAATGATGCAAATGAATAAACATCATCCTTCATATTAAGGAGTATATTCAATTCATCGAGTGCTTTTTGACGGTCAGCCTCACGGTTTAATTCGACCTTGAAATTCTCTTCAGCATTTCTTAAAAGGGTATTCAATGTTTCAACTTCTTCAGTTATATCAGATACTTCCTTTTCTAGAAGAACTGAGTCCCGTTTCAAACGGTGACATAGCTCCTCCAGTGCACTTAAAATAGCAGCCTTTTGAGCTAAACGGACTAGTTGCTCTTTTTCAACAAAAAGGGTTTGCTGATTTTCAAGCAATATCTTGGCATTCCGTAACTCTTCTCTTGTTTGCAATTGTTTTAAAATATTTTCAGCTTTAAAAAGCTCCTTGCTGATGACATCCTTTTCTTCTTCTTTAGCTTTAAGAGTCTGTTGAAGCTCTTCAAGCATTTTTTCCATATTTAAAATCTCTTCTTTTAAAAGCGGCAATATGATTGTATCATTCACACTTCCGGCTTCTAGAAGACTTTTAAGCTCTTCATTTATATGTGGATGAATACGGCTCATTGATTCATTTCTTGTGTTAATATGCTCCTCTACGGACTTTTTAAGGTCAGTAGCTTCTATCTTCAATTTTTCCTCAATAAATTTATAAATTTGAGTATGGAATAACCGCTGTAATATGACTTCTTTGTCTTTACTATCGGAGATTAATAATTTTCGGAATTCTCCTTGGGGGATCATTAATATTTGACGGAATTGATTACTGTCTATTTGCATAATTTCCTTAATCTTTTCATCTACTTCATTGACTTTTGCTGCAATCAGTTTCTTTTCTCCGTGTTTGTCCCAAGAATATAATTCAGCCTTTGCGCCTATAGCAGTATAGCCATCTCCCCGTTCTTTCTTTTTCTGTTGTTGAGGCGATCTTATAATAGAATAAATTTTATTTCGTAAGGTAAAGTCAAGAGAAACCTCTGTGAAAATATTTTCATCTGCAAATTGGCTTCTTAAATCTGGTCCGTTTCGATCATCTCCACTAGCCTTTCCATAAATGGCATAGCTGATCGCATCAAATATAGTTGTTTTCCCTGAGCCTGTTTTACCTGAAATGACAAACATAGTCCGGTTCCCAAGCTCTGAAAAATCAATGGTTTCCATTCCTGCATATGGACCGAAAGCCTGCATGGTTAATTTGATTGGTTTCATTTCACCTCGCCTCCTTCAATACATTTTCCACAATCTCCGCTATTGTTTCCTTCTTATCAGCAGTGAATTCAGATGTAGTCATCTCATTGTAGAATTGTTCAAACAACTCCAGCTCCGACTTCTTTTCTTTTCCACTCGTTAGGAAGTTTTGTTTTTTCTTCAAGTCTGTCATTTCAATTTTCCGTTCAAGGTGGAGGACATTTGGATAGACTTGGCGCAATTTATTAATAGGATCAATCAATGCACCTTCATCGAGAAGTGTAATTTTTAAATAGTCATGAATTCTTTGTTTTTCATAAAACTGCGGGTCTAATAATTCTTCTAGATGCCCTTCTATCTCTCTCATATCATTTATTGGTTTTAAAGATTGATAACGGTGTTGAAAACTTCCGTCTAGATTCATTTCAATTATTGAAACTGATTTATTTTGTTTAGCCTCTGAAAACGAATATTTTAATAGGGAGCCTGAATATTTTACCTTCTTATCTGAGATGGCATCTGGGCTATGTAGGTGCCCAAGTGCGGTATAGGAAAAAGGGGCAAATAGTTCTGAGCCAACACAGCCAGAACCTCCAACGGATAAAATCCGTTCCGAATCACTTGTTTTCCCCCCTAAGACAAATGCATGGCCCACTAAAACATTGGGTTCATTTGGATTCATTGTATCTTCCATTCTTCCAACTAATGCTTTCATAGCATCATGATGAGAATGGATAGAATCATCATTTAATAGCTGTCTGACCACGCCTGGTTCAGCATATGGTACAAGGTAAAAATTAACCCCGTTTATATGAATGGGCAAAATATCTTTGGAAAGTTTGCCAGAAAGGTAAAATTTACTATGCTTGTACCATGAGGTACCAAAGGATAAGCGCTCAGCACTATCATGATTTCCTGCTATTGAGATAATCGGTGTTTTTAAATCTATGTTAATTTTAAATAAAATCTCATCCAGTAATAGAACGGCTTCTGTTGGAGGAACAGAGCGATCATATAAATCACCCGCAATCACAACAGCATCTGGGCGTTCCTCTTCTACCAACTTCACGAACTGATCAAGTACTTCCTTCTGGTTTTCAATCATGGAAACACCATGGACAAGCTTTCCCAAATGCCAATCCGCAGTATGAATAAACTTCATTCCTTATCACCTCTTCAAGAAATTGGTTTTAAGTCTACTATATCAAAAATCATCCATATCTGCTTATGGGAAAAATATAATAACTAGAAATGATTGACAAAAAAAATCCACTGAGAAAAACTGAGGGCACTGAAAAAGTCCTCATGTAAACGTTCTTTGAAACTCGTCTGTTGATTTGCGCTCCAGGCGCTTCGCTTTCCGGGGGGCGTTAGCCGAGCCTCCTCGTCGCAAGCTCCTGCGGGGTCTCGCCTGTAACGCTGATCCCCCAGGAGTCTTCGCGCCTTCCGCTCCAATCAACAGAGTGTGAAAATTAAACATTGGGCTTTAATATAGTCAATCATAAAAAGGTATAATACCCCATTATTAAGGGGATTTATACCTTTTCTATTGTATAATTATAGTATCAATTTAAACGGGTGGGTACTATGATTTCCAATCAACAATCAATGAGCTTTAGTCCATATATAGGTCTATATGATTTAATCGTTCCAAAGGAAAATATTTTGCGTAAAATAAACGATTTAGTAGATTTTTCTTTTGTTTATAACGAGCTTAAGGATAAATATTGTCATGATAACGGACGAAATGCCATCGACCCTATTCGCATGTTCAAATATTTATTGCTTAAGACTATCTATGATCTTTCAGACGTTGACGTGGTTGAGCGATCTAAATATGACATGTCATTTAAATATTTTCTACATATGTCACCAGAGGAAGCAGTGATTGAACCAAGCTCTCTTACGAAATTCCGAAAACTTCGGTTAAAAGATATTAATCTTTTGGACTTGCTTATCAATAAAACTGTTGAAATTGCCATTGAGAAGGAAATCATCAAAAGTAAATCCATCATCGTGGATGCCACCCATACGAAAGCCCGTTACAATCAGAAATCACCTAGAGAAATCTTGATGGATCGTTCTAAAAAATTAAGAAAAGCTATTTATCAAATCGATGAAAAAATGAAAGACAAGTTCCCTACCAAAAACACAACAGATGTCCTTGAGAATGAAATTTCCTACTGCCAAGAGCTTATTGAAGTAATTGAGAAAGAAGATAGCCTTACTCAGTACCCAAAAGTAAAGGAACAATTAAATCTTTTAAAAGAGACAGTGGCTGACGATATCGAACATTTACAGATTTCAGAAGATATAGATGCAAAAGTAGGACATAAAACGGCTGACACATCCTTTTTTGGGTATAAAACACACATGGCAATGAGTGAAGAACGGATTATTACAGCTGCGGTGGTTACGACAGGAGAAAAGAATGATGGAAAACAATTAGAAACCTTGATTGAAAAAAGTATGGAAGCTGGGATAGAAGTTGAAACTGTCATCGGTGACGCAGCTTATTCCGAAAAAGGAAATATCGAATATGCAAATGAGAGTGAAATAAAATTAGTTTCTAAATTAAACCCTGCCGTTACACAAGGTTTTCGTACAAAAGAAGATGAATTTGAATTTAATAAAGATGCTGGAATGTACGTTTGTAAAGCTGGACATATGGCAATTCGTAAAGCACGAACTGGAAAAAAGGGAGTTGGAAAGAACCAAAAGGATACTTATTACTTCGATATTGAAAAGTGCAAACTTTGCCCTTTTAAGGATAGATGTTATAAAGAGGGATCTAAAAGTAAAACGTATTCTGTGACGATTAAATCACATGTACACAAAGAGCAAGAAAAATTTCAAGAGAGCGATTATTTCAAAGAGAAATCTAAAGAACGCTATAAAATTGAGGCTAAAAATAGCGAATTAAAACATAGACACGGGTATGATGTAGCCAATTCCTCGGGTCTATTTGGCATGGAAGTGCAAGGTGCCATGGCTATATTTACGGTGAATTTGAAAAGAATATTGAAACTAATGGATTAAAATAAGAGGAAAATATACCTCATTTGATCAAAAAAGACGACTAGAAATTCAATTTTTTGGAATTTCAGAGTCGTCTTTTTTTTATGTGTTATTTAATCTCCTTGAAAAGTCGAAGATTTTCAGTGCCCTC